>JAFZQQ010000401.1 GCA_017620315.1 Oscillospiraceae bacterium
GAGGGTCTGCGTTGGTGCACCGAGGTGTTCCACGCCCTTCAGGGCCTGTTGAAGGCCGAAAAGCTCGCCACGTCCGTCGGTGATGAGGGCGGCTTTGCCCCCAACCTCAAGGATGATGACGAGACTCTCAGCTATATCATCAAGGCAATCGAAAAGGCGGGTTACAAGCCCGGCATCGACTTTGTTCTCGCTATGGACGCCGCTTCCTCCGAGTGGAAGGGCGGCAAGAAGGGTGCCTATAAGCAGCCCAAGAGCGGCGCAAAGTTCACCAGCAAGCAGCTCGTCGACCACTGGGCTGGTCTTGTTGAGAAGTATCCGATCATCTCCATCGAGGATGGTCTTGATGAAGAGGATTGGGACGGCTGGAAGTATATGACCGAGAAGCTCGGCGGAAAGGTTCAGCTCGTCGGCGACGATCTGTTTGTCACCAACACCAAGCGTCTCTCCAAGGGCATCGAGAACGGCGCCGGAAACTCCATCCTGATCAAGCTCAACCAGATCGGTTCTGTTTCCGAAACGCTCGACGCCATCAAGATGGCGCACAAGGCGCATTATACCGCCATTGTCTCCCACCGCTCCGGTGAAACGGAGGACACCACGATCGCCGACCTCGCCGTGGCGCTCAACGCGGGCCAGATCAAGACCGGCGCTCCCAGCCGCAGCGAGCGTGTCGCAAAGTACAACCGTCTTCTCCGTATCGAGGAGGAGCTCGGCTCCGCCGCAGTGTACGCGGGCTTCAACGCCTTCAACGTCAAGCGCTGAGCAATTTTCACCGGTTTCACCTTTTTCCTCCAAGCGCGTCCTCGAGCTTTTCGAGGGCGCGCTTTTCTATCCTTGAAACGTAGCTGCGGCTTATGCCGAGATTTGCAGCTATTTCACGCTGCGTTCGCGGAATGCGCCCGCCCAGCCCGTAACGCATAGACACGATCTCCTCCTCACGCGGCGTCAGCACTTCGCTCACAAGCTTTCTGACGCGAACGCAGTCCTCCCTGTCCTGCAGATCAGCATACATCGTGTCATCCACGCCCACGACGTCCATGAGATACAGTGAGTTTCCATCCTTGTCTGTGTCGATAGAGTCCGAAAGTGAGACCTCGTTCTGCGCTTTTTTGCGCGAACGGAAGTACATCAGTATCTCATTTGCTATCCTAACATCCTTGAAACTAATACAGGACTTCCTTTTTCCGGCTTGATATTAAGATCTTTCTTCACATCCTATTGCGCCGTACAGATACATATTTACTTTTTCGCCATCCCATACGAGCTTGTTTACGAGATACTTGATCAAACTTCGTTTTTGATCTGTATTCAAGGTATCGACCGCATTTGAAAACTCCGGCAGCTTATCTGTAAGAGCATCATACTCCGACAAGCTCAGCAAGCATGCTTTCGATTGATCTTCAAGCTCGGCAATTTCCGTTTTTATCACTTCGGCCTCTCCGTCAAGCTCTTCAATACGTGAGCATATTCTCTTCCTTGCCTCTTGGCTGCCTGCCCCGGCAAGCGAATCTATCAGCGCCGTCATCTTTGCTTCAGAGGCATTAAGCGCAAGCCGAAGCTCTACCAGCGCATTTTCACAGTCAGTCCCCTTTTTACAGAGAAGGTTTACCCCGTTTTTTAACCGGGCTGTAAAGGCTGGCCCGTCCTCTTTAAGCTGCTTGAGTTGTTCAACGACCGCGGCGTCAAGAGCATTGCCGTTTGGATTGCGGCAATCACAGAGTCCGCCTCTGCTGCGGTCCTTGCGCAGGCACATGTAGCTGTAAAGTCTATTGCCTTGCTCGTTGTATCTTTCAGATAGTTTCGGATACATCCTGCTTCCGCATTTGCAGAACAAAACGCCGGAAAGCAGCGCATTGTTTTTGCGAGGCTTTCTGTAGCTCCTTGATTTGTTCTTTTCAAGGTTGTTCTGTGCCCTGATCCAACTGTCGCTCGGGATTATGCCCTTGTGCCTGCCCACGGAAACGATCCAATCATTGAGCGGCCTGACCTCAGTCGCTTTTCCCTTTTCCTGCCGGGTACGGTTATATACGGCGATCCCGTGCTTGCCGTCAAACTCGGAACGCAAAGAGTATATTTCTGCCCCCTGCTCGCTGAAATACCGATATGCGGCTTCATCCGCTATCATATATACAGGATTTTGTAGTATTCCCCTGATTGAAAACCTGGTATACTCATTTCCTTTCCTTGTCTTGATCCGCCGCCGCAGAAGCTCTGCTTCCACTTTTGTCAGCGAGTTAAAATCATTATATTTGTCAAATATCAGCTTCACTGTCTCCGCTTCCTCCGGCAGCAAAGTCAGCCGGTATGCCCACCGCTCCTTCCCATCCTCTTTCTTGCTTACCGCAATCCGCTTTGAGCTGTATCCTGTGGGTGTTACCCCGCCAAGCCAGCGGCCGGTTTTTGCGAGCTCAAGCATATTATCTCTGATACGCTCCGCTATTGTCTCGCGCTCCAGCTGTGAAAATACAGATGCGATGTACATCATCGCCCTGCCCATCGGCGAGCCTGTGTCGAATTGCTCGCGGATAGAGACAAAGCTCACGTTCAGACTGCCCAGTTCTTCGATCAGTCCCGCAAAATCGCCGATATTCCTGCTGATTCTGTCAAGTCTGTAAACCACGACTGACCTGAACTTGTGTTTCCGCACGGAATCCATCATCAACCGGAACTTGGGTCTATTCAGATTTTTTCCCGAAAAGCCTTCATCCTCAAATACAACTGCCGATTCCGCATAACTCTCCCCATAATTGATCCTTATGTATTCACGGCAAAGTCCCGCCTGATTTTCAATAGATTCTCCCTTTCCCGTGTATTTGGACTTGCGAACATAAATTGCAAATACATCTTCATTGTTATTAATTCATATCACCCTCCTCTATAGTTATAATTATACTTTTTTTACTATTATATACTAAGAAAAAGCAGCCCCATCGGACTGCTTTTCTTCTATTTTATTGACGATATCTGTCAAAGCCTATGTATTGCGTCCCTTGGAACGTCAACTCGCCCCTGTCGCCCTCTGCAAGCTGTCCGTACTCACTGCCTTTTACGCAGAACTCCAGGCGGTCGCCGCCTTTTACCTCGAAGGTTACATAGTAGCTTGTGTCCGACGAGCTGAGAAAGCCGTGTGCGCCGGTTGCGTCGCCCGCGACGGGCATGCTGGTGTGCGACACGTCCTCGCGCTTTGTGACGACCTCAGCTTCCACAACCAGACGTGGGGAGTTATTGTTCCTGTGCTGCTCACCAATTTTTCGGATAACGGTGAAAATGATAATGCCAAACACCAGCGCAAACACAAGGAAAATCACAATCTCAAAGGCCCCAAAACCAAATCCGATCATCATTTCTTATGCCTCGCTCTCAGGGTCTTCCTTCTTCGTATCTTCATTTGTCTTGCCATCGCCGGTCTGAATGATGACCTGAGGCGCTTTGCCGTTCTCCGCCATCAGCTTTCCTCCGACCATGCCCGCGACAAGGGACTTGAAGTCGATGCCCATGGAGTGCGATATGCCCTCGGTGACCTGCGTGGTGCCGTTTACAATATCCTGCAGAAGCTTTGCGCTGTTGCCCTCACCGTACATCGTGATATGATCGACCTTGGAAAGCGGCTCGGCAACGTTCTTTGCGATCTCAGGCAGGGCGTTCATTACCATTTCAATGACAGCCGCCTCGCCGTATTTCTTCATTGCCTCAGCCTTGCGGTCGATACCCTCTGCCTCAGCGACAGCCTTGGCGCGGATCGCCGCGGCCTCCGCCTCACCGACCGCCTTGATGCCTTCGGCCTCCTGCTCCTTGGCAAACTTCGCCGCCTCCGCCTGTGCGCGGACGGCGAGCGCCGCCTGCTCCTGCTCGTACTTCTTCGCCTCGGCGTCCTTCTGGCGGCGGAACAGGTCGGCCTCCGCCTCCTGCTGCCGGCGATAGCGCTCGGCGTCCGCCTGGGCGCGCACCTCGGCGTCGAGGCTCTTCTTCTTGACCTCGACCTCCTTGGCACGCAGCTCGGCTTCGCGCTCTGCCTTGGCGATCTGCGCGTTCACGGTCGCGGCCTCTATGGTCTTCTGCTGCTCCTGCTTCTGGATCTCGTATGCGGCGTCGGCGACGGCCTTCTTGGTGTCCGCCTCGACCTGCAATCCGGCCTTCTTGATGGCAAGGTCGTTGTTGCGCTGTGCGATCTCCTGCTGGCTCGCGACCTCAGCCTCGTTGGACGCCTTGTTTGCCTCTGCCTGCGCGATGGCTATGTCGCGCTCCGCCTGCGCCTTGGCAATGGCTGCGTCCTTCTTGATGCGGGCGGTGTTGTCCGCGCCGAGGTCCTTGATGAGCCCATTCTCGTCCGTGACGTTCTGGATGTTGCAGGAAAGGATCTCGATGCCGAGCTTCTCCATATCGCGGCTCGCCTTGCTCATCACCTGGTCGGAGAAGGAGTCGCGATCGGTGTTGATGCTCTTGAGGGAAAGCGTGCCGATGATCTCACGCATGTTGCCTTGCAAGGAATCCTTGAGGTCCTCGGTGATATCCGCGGATTTCTTGTTGAGGAAGTTCTTCGCCGCAAGACGGATACCCTCCGGCGTCGGAGAGATGCGCACCTTGGCAACTGCGTCCACGTTGACGTTGATGAAATCATTCGTCGGGACCGACTGCTCGGTCTTGATGTCGACGGTCATCTGCCCGAGATAGAGCTTGTCGAGGCGCTCAAAGAACGGAATGCGCAAGCCTGCGCGTCCGATCAGCACACGGCCCTCCTTGCCCATACCGCTGATGATGTACGCCTGATCCGGCGGAGCCTTGACATACCCGGCGGCAAGCAATATCAGGACAACGAGCACGATGATCGCAACGGGTAAGTATTGAAGCAGTTCCATGATAAAGTCCTCCCATTTTTTCTATTTTTGGGTCTATTTCTTTTGACGCTTGTTGTCGAAAAATGTTCCCTTACTGTTGAATGCTACGATTATTGAATCAATCAGTTGCTGTTTCTGCTCGTACGGGCACGTCAGATTATTGACGCAGCTCTCAACCGCATCTGCGTGTATCGCAGCGATGCGCCTTGCGAGCTCACATTGATCCTCGATCGAATCCGGAAAATGTGTAATGATTTTTATATCGACGCCCAAAATATCGCCCCCGTTAACGATATTCCGGTATCGCATAATAATGCCTGTACGCGCGCCATAAAGGCGATTACAGTCTTTTTCAGGGTTGCACACGTGTTATCCCTGCAGCTTTACCCGCACGTCGTTTATTTTGGGATACGCCTTGATGAATGCATCCACGACGGTATCATTAAACTGAGTTCCCTTGCCCTTAACGATCTCCGCATATGCGTCTTTTTCATTCCATGCCTCTTTATAGCTGCGTTTGCTGGTCAGCGCGTCATAGACGTCAGCTACGGCCACTATCTGGCTCTCAATGCTTAGAGCGTCGCCGGTCTTCCCGCTCGGGTACCCGTTACCGTCTGGGCGTTCATGGTGCTCCAGCGCAACAGTCCTGGACATGCGCATAACATCGCCTTCAACGTTATCCAGAAGATCTCCTCCGTAGCCGGGATGTTTTTTTATCTCGTCAAATTCTTCGTCCGTAAGTCTTGCCGGCTTTTCAAGAATGGCGTCCGGTATCAGCAGTTTTCCGATATCGTGCATAGTAGATGCCAAACGTATCAGGTTTGCCTGATCCTCTTCAATTCCCATCTCCATGGCCATGATTCTGGAGTATTCCGCAACGCGGCGAACATGCTTTCCCGTCTGCTCGGATTTGTTCTCGGTGATTTCGGCGAAGGACATGATCATCTCTTCCTGAATGCGGTTAGTCTCGTCCGCCTTGTCCTGCAGATAAGTACCGTATTCAAAAATATAGGACATCAACCTGATCATCAGAAAGACAAACACGCCCAAAAGAGTGCTGAAAAAAATCAAAGGCAGGGCTTTAAGGGATAGTTTTCTGAATTCTTCGTATGTCTTAGGGGTAAAAGGCGTACGGGATTCGATTACGTTTTTAAATATCCTTTTGGACTCCCAGACACAGTACATGATGATCGCTATCATCACAGTAACGCATGCGCCTGAAAAGATAAGCATCATCTTTTGACGGGTATCGCCAAAGAAAAAATGCATCACATCTATCGGCAAAAGATTTGCGCCTTCCACAATTCTATAATACAGATTCGACAATTCCTTTTCTGAAAGGAATTTATCGCCTGAACTCGCAATAAAGACAAGAAATAATCCCAAAACGGCAAAAAAGCCCAATACCGCCAGCCCGATATTGGCTGTCAGTTGTATGATCTTACTGGTCTTAACGATCCGTTCGCGTGTTTCTTCCATATTCAAGTCCTCCCACCTTTTTCTGTCATCTTTCGGGCTAAGGTTTTGCCGCTTATCATACAAGATTTCACAGCAACAATGATTTACTCAACGATAACACATTTCATGTCCATAATCAAGCTTGTTGAATACGCGAAACTCATCATATTATGGCAAATAATTTCACATGTGTCATTTGTTTCAATGGCGAAAGGATAGCATTTTCAATGCATTTTGCCGCATAAGTTGCAAGGCGCGTGTTTTTCTCAGGACGATAGCTTGTTATCCCCTTTATCAGTCCGATCGTGCCTATGGAGAGCAGGTCATCCTGCTCGCTCTCCTGCGTGTAATACTTTTTCACGATATGGGCGACGAGCCGAAGGTTATGCTCTATAAGCACATTGCGGGCTTCAACGTCGCCCCTCGCGCAGCGTTCGAGGTACTCACTCTCCTCTGCCGCTGTAAGAGGCTTTGGAAACGAGCCCGTATTTCCTGCAAGATGCAGTGTCAAAAGAATGCTGTGCGTTAACAGGTACAGTGCGGTTGATAACATTAAAATCACTCCCTGCCGACAGCCTATGCCGCGGCAGGGAGTCCATATTACAACATAATTCGTGCGCTCACCGCCGAAGCAGCGGTGCCTCTGTAAGCGAAAGCAGCAGCTCGTAGGTCTCGTCCTCCGGGCGGCTGTCGGATAAGTCCTTCAGACGTCCGATAAGCTTCCAAAGCTCACGCGCGATCTCGTCAGCGTCTTCTTCTTTGGAGAGATAATGGCTCAGCCTCCCGCCGGAAAAGCCCTCTGCCGTCACGCCCAGGAATGCTGCTGCGAGAAAAGCGTTATAGCTGCCCGTCGCCATCCTCAATCCTGTTAGATCTGCCGTCAACTCGTCCCACAGAGGCAGCGTCTGTTCCGGAAAGGTTCTGCGGCATATTACGTGGGCACATTCGTGGAAGCCGCGGATCTTCAGCGAAACCCGCCGCCACTCCTCCTCGCCGTAAGGCGTTTTCTGCCACGGCA
>JAFZQQ010000402.1 GCA_017620315.1 Oscillospiraceae bacterium
ATGGTTCTGTCCAGTGGAGTCTCCGTACCGCAGCTTTTGCTGTTTGCGGCGGCGCAGCTTGCCGTGACGCTGCTGGTTTTGCGGCTGCACGCGCGAAGCCTCGCCGCGAAGCCGCCGAGAACGCTGATGGAGGTGTGAGCATGGACAGCTTTGCGATCAAGCGTCTGCTGCGCCGCCCGTGGCTCAGCCTTCTGACGGTGGCGATCGCTGTGATGCTGTGCGCTGCGCTGTGTTATCTTTCGGGCTATCTGGACGCGGAGCGCGCGCGGCTCGCACAGGTGCGCGACAGCTATGACATCTTGTGCGTGGTGTCGGATATCTATGGCACGAAGACGGACGAGCTCGGAATGAGCCGCGTGTATTCCGACTTTATTCTCAGCGAGGAAAACGGCATCGGCGCGTACATCCGCGATCCGCGCATGATCAAATCCTTTGGCTACCGCTCCGAGTTCGGCGCGGGAAGTCTTGTGGGCATCAGCAGCCCGCGCTGCGCCGCCGCTCTCGACGAGAGCATGGGCGGCGGCTATGAGGCCCCGGAGGGCTTCTTCGGAAGCGAGAAATACGTCTGCCTTGTGCCGCAGGAAAGCTACGACGAGTTGGCCGGGAGGGTCTTCACATTCTCGGTGACGGACAGCGCGGGCGCAACGCCGGAGTATGCCGCCGGAAACGGGTCTGGCGAGATCGAGATCCAGGTCGTCGGCTGGTATCGCGGCGAGGGCACGACCCTCTATATGCCCTATGCCGCCTCACAGATCCTTCAAATGAAGATATCCGGCATTGCCAGTACCGACGCCGCCTCGTTCCTTGTCGCGGACAACGCACACATCGAAGAGCTGATCAAGGCGGCAGCGCCCATGCTGGGCGAGGTAGACCCGACGGCGGTCGCACCGAAGGGACGGTTCGGCTTCATCATCTACGATGAGCAGTACCGCGCCACGCTCGCGGGAATGGAGCAGAACATCAAACGCCTTACCTATCTGCTGCCGCTCGTTACGCTCCTGAGCCTCGGTGCGGGCTTCCTGGTCGGTTTTCTCGCCACACGCGGCGAGGCGCGAACCTACGCGCTGATGCGAAGCATCGGCGTGACGCGGCCGCAGCTCTTTTTCAGTGTGCTCGGGGAGCAGATGATCCTGCCGCTGCTTGCGGCGCTTGCTGTGGGCGGGGCGATACGCCAGCCGATCTTTGCCGGGGTGTTTCTGCTCTGCCACGCGGTGGGCTGCGTCCTTGCTACGGCGCGTGCGGTGATGATCGCGCCGAGCGCGATATTGCGGGAACGGGAGTAAGGAGGATGCTATGGAACTGTTGAAAGCGGAAAACGTCTCTTTTTCCTATCAGAATCAATATCAGACCGTTCATGCGGTGAAGCAGGCAAGCTGTTCCTTTGAGGAGGGAAAAACCTATGCCATCGTCGGCAAGTCGGGCAGCGGGAAAACGACGCTTTTGAGCTTGCTGGCAGGCTTGGAGCTGCCTTCAGCCGGAGACGTGTTTTTTGAGGGCCGTTCCACCCGTGAGATAGACTGCGACGCTTACCGCCGGGATCATGCGGCGGTCATCTATCAGAGCTACAACCTGTTTCCGCTGCTCACGGCGGAGGAAAACGTGCTCTACCCGCTCAAACTCAAAAAAATCGGCAAGGCGGAGGCAAAAGCGCGCGCACATGCACAGCTCGCGGCGGTCGGCATCCTGCCGGAGGAGTACGCACGCTTCCCCTTGCAGCTCTCCGGCGGCCAGCAGCAGCGCGTCGCCATCGCACGCGCGTTGGCGGCCGGCAACAAGATTGTTCTCGCCGACGAGCCGACCGGCAATTTGGACGTCGAAAGCGGCGAGCAGGTTGTGGAGATCCTCATCCGCCTCGCGCATGAGGGCGGCTGCGCCGTCATTATCATTACGCATGATCCGGATATCGCCGCGCAGATGGACGAGGTTTTTACCATGCGGGACGGGGTACTGGATTGCGGGAGCAAATGATAAAAAACCAAAAGAATCGGAATATCGATACCGGCTGCGATCCTGCTTTTCTTGTCATGTCCTTTCCGGCATTCCATATGCGATACAATCAACAGAGGACGATACGGTATACAGTGACTTCCCGGCGACGGGCTGTGCGCTGTACAAGCCTTTTTTCTGACAGATCCTTGCGAGCAATGTGAGGGGATTGCCGCGGGTAAGCTGTTGCTGCACCATGTGCAGCTCCCAAAGCCCTGCGGCGTAAGGCTAGGCGGAACGGACAGAAACCGCCGGTCGGTCGTACACTGGCGGCGTAATGCTATACTTTTGCCCGGAGGTGATGAGATGGAGCCCGTTTCGTTCGGCGCTTTCGTTGCGCAGCGCCGCAGGACGCTCGGACTGACCCAGGCGCAGCTTGCCGGAAAACTCCATATAACCGACAAGGCCGTGAGCAAATGGGAGCGGGGACTCGGACTGCCCGACGTCAACCTGCTCGAATCGCTTGCGGACGCCTTGGGTGTCTCCATCGTGGAGCTGATGAAAGCGGAGAAGATCGAAGAAAACGACATCGCGATCGAGGAAGCGTCCGAGGTCATGAAGGATGCGCTCGTTACGGCGGAGAAGAGCTGGTCAAAAAAGACAAAGCGTCTGAGCGCCGCGCTCGCGCTGATCATGCTCCTGTTCGCTGCCGCAGCCGCGGGGCTGTGGATCTGGCGGCATCCGCGGATCACCGTCGCCTACGCGGGCGAATTGAGCCATCCGCCGCAGATCGTGTCGGGCACGGGACTGACGGGCGAGATCGGACGTCCGATCATCCAGATCGCGGAGAAGGAGCGGCCGTATGTCCCGAGGGATATCTGTCTGGGGATTCGGCTGTGGGCTTCGGAGCTTGGCGCGATCTATTTCCAGTGCCAGAACCTGTACGAGGATCCCAGCCTCTTTTATGAGACCTGGTACGAGAACGGCCAGACCGTCGTCTCCGTCACGGGGACGGGACGAAGCCGGCTGAACGGGGACCTCAAGCCGATCGAATTGACGATCTCTTACGATTTCAAGCTCTACGGCGTGCCGGAGAAATGAAGGAAAGCCCCACGGGACGTGGGGCTTTCCTTTATGCGAACAGCCGCGCGAGCTCTTTGGCGGTGAGCGCGTCGAGAGCGGGAAAATCCATATACGGTCGATAGACCAACTCGAGCTCGTCGTGCAGCGCTTTGGCCTCGCGCAGCACGCCGCAGGCAGCCTCGGCGTACCGCATGCGCTCCCGCCTTGCGCTGCGCAGGAGCCGCCGCCGCTGCTTGACCTCGTCGAGAGGGCCGCAGAGCCGGTCGAGCGCGATTCGTTTCGCCCGCGGAGCGAGCGGCGCCGCGCGCAGAAAGGCCGCGGAGACGCCGGGGAGCAGAACCGCGTCGATCGAACGCC
>JAFZQQ010000403.1 GCA_017620315.1 Oscillospiraceae bacterium
CCTATACCATGATCTGCGGAATGCCGAAGATCTGAATATCCAGCTCGTTTGAACCGGAGGGTAGATAGTCCCGCAGGCAATGGTTTGCCGAGCACATATGTCCGTTGGCGAGAAACGCATAACCCGGCTTCTGCGGATAGACGAAAGCACGCTCGCGCAGGATCGCGCCCAACCCCTCAAAGCGTGTGCTGTCGGGCAGCTCCACCGTCAGCACCGCGTCCGACTCCGGGTGGCGCAGCCGGAGCGTGATCAGCTTCTCCGTCATTGTGCGCCTCCTTCCGCGCCCATGGCCTCGCAGCCCATGGCAAACACCTTTTCGTTCATTTCGAGCACCGCGCCGCGGAAGCGCTGCCTGATCACGCCGGCAAGGGCCTCGCTGTCCAGCGGCGTGCCCGGCAGCCGGCTGAAAGCGCCTAACAGCGCGATGTTTGCCGCGCGCGCGTCGCCGCAGCTCATGGCGATATCCGCCGCCGGGACCTCATGCGCCTCGGCGGAAAGGGAACGTATCTCCGCCTTCAGCGCGTCCATATCGGGGTAGACTTGCGCGCCGCGCAGCACGCCCTGCGGATAGATCGGACGCGGATCGTAGATGGTGCAGGTCTTCTCGCCGGCGTAGTGCCGCGCGATGCGCAGGGTCTCCAGCGGCTCAAAGCCGATGATAAAGTGCGCCTCGCCCTCGGGGATCAGCACGCCGAGCTCCTGCACCGCAGAGACGCGCACATGGCTCATCACCGAGCCGCCGCGCTGCGACGCGCCGTAGGTCTCGCCGATGGAAACGCGGAAGCCGAGGTCGTTCATCGTGCTGCCGAGCACCTCGGACGCAAGCACGTTGCCCTGCCCGCCGATGCCGCAGATGACGATGTTCAACGGGTCGAACTTGAGCTCTTTCATGCCTTGTCACCGCCTTCCACCATAATTGCTCCCGCGGGGCAGAGCTTGGCGCATATGCCGCAGCCCACACAGCTCACGGGGTCTATGACTGCCTTGTTCTTGGCAAAATCCCAGCTGTTGCCGGGGCAGCCCCATACGCGCGAGCAGAATTTGTCGCAGCCGCAGCCGTCGCCCAAGCACTTGTCCTGATCCACCCAGACGCGCTTTTTCGTTTTCTGCTGCTTGCTCTTGAGCGTGGCGCAGGGCTGGCGCAGGATCAGAACCTTGAGCCCCGGCTCCTGCAAAAGCTTTGCCATAAGCTCCTCGGTGTTTTCCAAATCAAACGGATCCGCCTCCGCAACCTTGCAGCCCATCGCCTCGCAGATGGGGCGGATCTCCATAGGCGGAACCTCATCGCCCATCGCGGTGATCCCGGTGCCCGGATGCGGCTGGAAGCCCGTCATGGCCGTGGCGGAGTTGTCCAGCACCATCAGCAGCATGTTGGAGTCGTGATAGCGCGCATTTACAAGCCCCGGCAGGATTGAGTGGTAGAAGGTCGAGTCGCCGCACATGGTCACGACCTTCTGGTCGAGCCCATAGGCGGTCAACTGGCCGAGCCCCTCGGCGAGATTGATGCCCGAGCCCATGCAGTTGCACGCTTGATAGGCATAGTGCCCCGCCTCCTGACTGGACATGATGTAACAGCCGATGTCGCCGATGACGATGCCCGGATTTTTCTCCCGACGCAGGACCCGGCGCAGCAGATGGAAGGTCGCGCGGTGGGGACATCCGGCGCAGAAGTTGAGCTCGCGCTCCAAAAGAGGAGCCTGAGCCGTTTTGCCGCGTTCCGGGATAGGCTTGCCTACAAGCGACGCGGTCGCGGAGAGCACCAGCTCCGGCGTCAACTCCCCGATGCGCGGCAGCGCGCCGTCCCCGCGCCCCGCGAAACGGATGGTGAAGCGGTGCTTCCCGGCGATGGCCTGCAGATTCCGCTCAAGGAACGGATCGACCTCTTCTAAAATCAAAACGTCTTCGGCGTGCTGCAGACAGCGCACGATCAGCTTTTCCGGCAGCGGCCAGAGCGAAGCGAGCGACAGAAGGCCTACCTTGCCCGACATGCCGAGGCGGCGCAGCGCCTCCTCCGCGTAGAGCCGGCCCGTTCCGCCCGCGACGATCAGCTTTTTGGGCTGCTCGGGGCCTGAGTAGTGATTGTACGGGCACGCCTCGAACGCCTCCTGCAGACTGTCGAGCGTCTCGAGCATCGGCGTGTGCCGGTAGCTGACGCACACAAGGCGATCCCACTCGCCGACCGCTTTAAGAGCGTGCGGCGTTTCAGGCAGCGGTCCGAGCGTCACGTTGCTCCGCCCGTGGCAGACGCGGGTCGTCAGCCGCAGCAGCACCATCTGGCGATAGCGCTCCGAAAGCTCGAAGGCATAGGGCACCATGTCCTTTGCCTCCTGCATGGTCGTCGGCTCAAGCATCGGAAGATCCGCGGACATCGCCATAAAGCGCGAGTCGAACTCGTTGGTGCTTGAATGCGCGCTCGGGTCGTCGCTCGTGACGATCACAAGCCCGCCTCGGACGCCGTGCTGCGCGCCGCAGTGCAGCGCGTCCGCCGTACACAAAAGGCCGTTCTGCTTGACGATGCAGATCGAGCGGGCGTTGGCAAGCGAGGTGCCGATACAGGCCTCGATCGCGCAGACCTCGTTCGTGGCCCACTGCGCGTAGAAGCCGCGCTCCCTGGCGATCTTTCCCAGCATGCCGAGGATCTGGGACGACGGCGAGCCGGGATAGGAGGCCGCAAAGTTGATCCCCGCCTCCACAGCGCCGCGCACGATTGCCTCGTTGCCCTGCATCAGACAAACCTTGCCGGGTTCATTGAGGGTCATTGTCCATTCCATAGCGTTCCACCTTCTTTTGCGCCGGGATATCCGGCGGCACATGATACAACAGCCGTCGCCCGGCTGCTCCACGAATGATTGCCGTTTAGCCCGCCGCTCGCGCGGCAGGCATACATGACGGTCTTGTTATGTCCCGCGGAAATAACGAGACCATTTTACCACAGTGTCCCGATAATTCAATAGGAGAACGCAACACGATCGTCACCGCGTTGTGCCAGCGCCTGCAACACGTTGATCAGCCCGGCGGCGAACGCCGCGTGACCCTTGGGCGTGAGATGGACGCCGTCAAAGGCAAGCTCGCAGGCCCAGTCGCCGGAGTTTGCAAAGGGC
>JAFZQQ010000404.1 GCA_017620315.1 Oscillospiraceae bacterium
AGAACGCGGTGAAGAAGGACGTCATCGACCGCAATCCCGCCGACCGCGTGGACAAGCCGCGCAAGAACCGCTATCAGGCGTCGCATTATACGCGGGAGGAAATGCTCCGGCTGTTCAGCGTCATCGAGGGCGACCCGCTGGAACCCGCGATCCGCATCGCCGCCTACTATGGCCTGCGGCGCAGCGAGGTGCTGGGGCTCAAGTGGGACGCGATCAACTTCAAGGACAAGACCATCTCCATCCGTCACAAGGTCGTCGAGCTGACGGAGGGCGGCAAGAGCGTCCTGCAGGGCGAGGACGTGCTCAAAACCAAATCCAGCGTCCGCACTCTGCCGCTCCTGCCTGTGATCGAAGACCTGCTCAGGCGGGAGAAGCAGCGGCAGGAGACGTACCGCGGCCTGTTCCGCGGCGCGTACTGCAAGGACTACCTCGACTATGTCTGTGTCGACCAAATGGGGAGCCTGCTTCGCCCGAACTACGTCACCGAGCATTTCGCGTGGATCATCCAGAAATACGGCCTGCGGAAGATCCGCTTCCACGACCTCAGACATACCGCAGCCTCGTTATTTTTGGCAAACGGCGTGCCGATGAAGCAGATCCAGATCTGGCTGGGACACTCGACCTTCAGCACAACGGCGGATATTTACGCCCATCTGGACGTCTCCGCGCAGCGCGAGACCGGACTCGTCGCCGCGAGCCTGTATGACAGGCGGGCTGCGGGGGAATAGGATTTCTACGGTTTTTCTACGCCGAAAATTGCATCTTTCGTCAAAAGTTGCAAAAATGTCCGATTTTTGAAGCACGTTTCGGGGGTGTAGCGGCAGAATCCAGCACATAAAAGTACGGAAACTTATCAATATCAGATAAATTTCCGTACTTTTATGGCGGACAGGGTGGGATTCGAACCCACGGTACCCTTGCGGGTACACCTGATTTCGAGTCAGGGCCGTTATAACCACTTCGATACCTGTCCATATTCAGTTGGCGGCTCGCCGGCGTCAGGCGAACCTTTGACAAAGCGTAGAAAAAACGTAGAAATTCGGAAGACCCTCGCGTAGAAGGCTTGCGGAAACCCAGCAAAATCAAGGCTTCCGAGGCTCGGGCGGGAACACGACCGCGACGATTTCGAGTCAGGGCCGTTATAACCACTTCGATACCTGTCCAAATATTGTGCGGTTCAAAACCGCTTTGCTATTATGCCATAAATGATTTTCAGATGCAAGCTTTTTTTCTGCTTTGGCGCACTTTTTCGTTTCGCAGCGCGGAACAGCCTCGTTCACGACCGCCGTGGCAAGCCCCCCCAGAGAGCAAGATATTTTCACCCGGAGGACAAGATCCTTTCAAAAAAGCTCTTGACAAATCCGCAAGATGGCATATAATTACAAGCGTTATATAACATTTGTAATATTTGAGGTTAGTGAGATTATGCCGCCAAAAGCAAAGATAAGTAAGGAAATGATCGTCGCGGCGGGGCTTGAGCTGGTGCGCAGCGAGGGAGCGGACGCACTGAGCGTACGCGCTGTCGCCGCGAGGCTCGGCTGCTCGACGCAGCCGGTGATGTACCACTATGACACGGTGAGCAGTCTGAGGGCAGATATCTATGCCGCCGCGGACGAGCTGCACACGCATTACATCACGCAGCCCGGCGAGAACGGCAAGTACCCCATGCACTCCATCGGGCTGAGATATATCCGTTTTGCGGACGAAGAAAAAAACCTGTTTCGCTTCCTGTTCCAGTCCGGGTACTTCAACAGCAAAAGCATCCGCGAGCTGCTTGAGGCAGACGAGCTGGAGCCGGTGATTCGCGCGCTGTGCGCGCAGACAGGCCTTGCCGCCGATCAGGCGCGCGAGGTGTTCGGAACGCTCTTCATCTGCGTTCACGGCGCAGCGAGCCTGCTTGCGAACAACTCGATGGAGTTTGACGAAGCATATTTTTCAAGGTTGCTGGAAAACACGCTGACCGGGGCGGTCGGCGCGCTCAAGCGGGAGGAAATGAAATGAAAAAGCTGTTTGACAGGAACGAAGTCACCTTCGCGGTCGCACTGATCTTGGTCTACGTCATAGGTTCGAGCATCATGCAGAGCATATCCGAGGCACTGGGAACGCAGTATCTCGCCGAAGCGGTCTTTAACGTGATATTGACCGCCGTCCTCTTTGCGTTTGTCAGGCGCAGCGGACTCATGCGCCATGTCGGTCTGTGCCGGAGCGATGTGCCCGCGGCGAAAATGCTGTTCTACATCCCGCTGTTCCTGATTGGGGCAATGTGCGCCTTTTTTGGCCTCGCGCTGCAGTATTCGCCCGTTGTCGTGGCGTTCCACACAGTCGCGATGCTTTGCGCCGGGTTTCTTGAGGAAGTCATCTTTCGCGGGTTTCTCTTTAAGGGCATCGCGAAGGGAAACCTCAAAAGTGCCGTCATCATCTCGTCGCTGACCTTCGGCGTCGGACATATCGTGAACCTGTTTTTCAACGATTACGAGCTGTTTGACAGTCTCACCCAGATCACCTACGCCGTGATCGTCGGCTTCATGCTGGTGTTCATCTTCCTGCGCACGGGAAGCACGCTGCCCTGCATCGCCTTCCATGCGTTCAACAACGTCATGACCGCGTTTGCAAGCGGAGACCGTCTGGTCAGCCTCACGGGCAGCGAGCAGACTGCCGAGCTCATCTGTCTTTCGATCATGATAGCGATCGCACTCGTATATACGATATACATCGTTAAGGCGCTGCCAAAGCGTGAAATAACCGAATAAGTCAATCAAAAAGCGGCCGGCGGGAGTTCTACGCGGTATAGTTTCTCAAAAAAGGGGCGTCAGCCTCTTTTTTGTTTTGTGCCCAATTCCCTGTATGCGTCAGCCGGAAAGCCGGAACATGGCATATTATGGCCATGTATACATCCTCGCTTGACAGCGGGAGCCAAAATAGTTAAAATATACCCCAGTATACTGGGAAAGAAGGCGTTCTCGTATGGGACACAGAATTGCAAATAAAGACGATTCCTCCGTATCCGGCGCGGTAATCTGCATTGTGCTGGGCATGCTGTTTGCCGCGCTGGGATGGCTTGCGTTCGTTCAGATCGGATATAAATATATTACTCTCGCGGCCGGCGCGGGCATGATTGCGCTGCTGTGCCTTGGCGACATCAGGCGTCTGGGGAAGCTGCCCTCGCTGTTATTGCTGGCGCATTCTGCGTTCACGATGCTCACGATTTTCTGGGCGTACTCGGGAAAATTCTTCCTCGGCCGCTACGCCACGACCTTTGTTGCGAGCTTCTTTCTGCTTTACGCCATTTTGCGCGGCAAGGGCAACCATGTTTTTGCGCGCCGCGCGATGTCGATAACGGCGATAGTATCCACGATCTATGCAGTTCTCGGCGTTGAGGCGGTATCAAGCGGACATTTTTTTGCGTTTGCCCAGAAGATCGCCGGCGACGCGACACCGGATATGCACGGCGGCGCGCGTCTTTATGGCGTTTTCGGAAACTGCAACATTGAGGCCTCGTTTTACGCCATCGGGATAATCTTCTGTGTTGCGCTTATCTGCGCGGCGGAGAAAAAGATCCTTCGTGCGCTCTGGGCGGCTGCGCTTGCCTGCAACGCCTACGCCATGCTGCTTGGCATCAGTATCGGCGCCATAGCCTGTTTTGGCGTCGCGATCATCGTGTATATCCTTATGGCTCACAAGTACCGCGGCGCAGCGCTTCTTCGCATGATGCTCGGCGCGCTTTGCGCCGTTGCGGGTGTGCTTGCGTTTATCAGCCCGCTCGGCTCGACCTCGGCCGGCATGGAGTTTTACATCATGCTCGCCATAGCCGCCGCAGCCGTTGTAATTGAGCTGTTGCTGGGCGAACGCCTCTCTGTTGTTCTCTCCGCAAGCGAAAAGCCGGCAATCATTACCGCCTCTGCCGTGCTTGTGCTGGCAATCGCTTATCTGGCAGTCGGTATGAGCATCTCCGGGCCCGAAACCTTTACCGAAAACCGAAAGAGCATTCAGCGCAGCGTCGTTCTCAGCGCGGGCGAGCAGACCGCGCTGATCGACTTTGACGGGAAGATCAAACTGACAGTCACTTCAAAGACTCCAGAGCAGGTTATGACCAAGCAGTCCGACACGCTTTTCAGCGGTACCGCCGACGAGCTCAACGACTCCAAGCTTGAAGTCCCTGCCGGAAGCACGTCATGCACGATCACGTTCTCCGGAGATCCCGGAGCCGAACTGCGCTCAGTCGTAATCGGCGGAAAAAGAGTTGCGTTGCATTACACGATTCTTCCCGAATTTATCGGCAGGCGCCTTGTCGCTTTATCAGGCAGCTATTCGCTGCAGCAGCGTCTGACCTATCTTCGCGACGGTCTGAAGCTCTTTGCAATGAGCCCGCTCGTCGGACTGGGCGACGGTGCGTTTGAGAGCTCGATCACCTCGGTGCAGAGCTACGAGTACGAGGCGGTGCACAGTCACAACCAGTATATGGAATCGCTTATCGAAGGCGGGATCATCGGCTTTACGCTCTTTACTGCTGGCGTTGTCGCAACCGGCATCGTGCTGTTCAAAGCGCGCGGAAAAATGCGCGGCGGAGCATACGCCCCGTTTTACGGCGCGCTTTGCGCCGAGTTCATTATGAGCGCGCTGCAAATGCTTTGGGATGTCAGTATGTTCGTGATGGCGTTCATCTGCATGATATATACGCTCTACGGGATTGTCGCTGCTGCCTGCGCAGAGCCGCTTACGCTCAAAAAGTCCGAGCCGGAGGACGGCGAAGATCGTCCTGAGCCTTACAGAAAGCGTGAGCGCCCCGCGAAAGGGGATACGCTCTTTGCTCTGCGCGCCGCGTGCTGCGTTCTGCCGCTGCTGTTCACAGTAAGCGTAGGGCTGAACATATACGCGCACGGGCTGATGAACAGGCAGTCCGCCTCTCTCGGAGAGTTCCTCGGGAACCTCGAAAGCGCTGCGAAGATCGACCTATACGAAAAAAATGACGCAAAGCTCTCCTACGTTCGCGCTGTGATGGAATATGACGAACTGGGCTCATATCGGCAGCAGGCCGACAAATACGCCGAGCAGCTCGCAAAGGTGCGCTCAAACGCAATTCCTTATTACCTGGTCGTCTATTATCTCAACACGCAGCGCTACATTGAAGCAATAGACGAGGCGAAGACCGCGGCGAGCCTGTCCGCCTCCAACTCCGACACTTGGAACAACTGCGTCGACGCGATGAAGCAGGTGTTCATCGACAGCGGCAACCGCTCGCCGCTGCTGGACACCGGCGGAGACACGCTGCTGAGAAAGCTTCAGGAGTATCAGGGTATGTTGGAGGTACGCAACGCCGAAAAGCTCAAGCCTATCAAGCTCAACAAAAACAGCAAGGCATTCTTCCGCGTGCTCGCAAAGCTTGTGGAGTGCAATGGCGACAAGGAGGCCATGCTTGGGATCCTGACTTCGGAGGGTTGATTGCGTGGATAATCGCTCAGCCTCTGCCCGGCCCTGGCCGGGCAAGGCATGGAAATATGTTCTTCCGGTCCTGACGCTTGTTTTTATATGGGGACACTCCTGCGTACCCATCCCGGAATCGAGGGAGGAAAGCGCTCGTGTAGCAGGGTGGCTGACGCCCTTTCTGGAGCTTTTTGTCGGCGGCGGGAATGTAACCGACCATCTTGTGCGCAAGCTGGCACATTTTGCGGAATTTGCGTTTTTGGGCTTTCAAATCTACCTGCTGCGCACAGGCAGAAAATGGAGGGATGCCCTGCTCGCGGTCGAATTGAGTTTTTTCGCGGCGTTTCTTGACGAGAGCATACAGATGCTCTCTGGCAGAGGCGATCAGATCATCGACGTGTGGCTCGACCTCGCCGGCGCCGTCTTCGGTGTGCTCGCCGCTATGCTCATAAGCTGGGTAGTTCGCGGCACAACGCTGTATAGAGAATAAAAAATGCAAGGGTTTTCGCCCTTGCATTTTTGTTATGCCATTGCGGGTGCCGGAGCTGCTTCCCCCGACGCTTCGTGTTCCTTCATTTTTTTCTCCGCCGCACGGTTGACTTCCTCCGGTGCATGATAGGTGGGTATCATTCCGCGCAGCGTACTGATGAGCTGCGCGTCCGGGATCTCGTCGGTTACCGCCCGGTCGAGCTCGGTGAGATCGACCATGATCTGCTCAGGGTCGATACGCTGCTGCTGCTCGACGAATATTTTCTCATTATCGGTCTTGATGAGCGTTTCGCTGCTCATGAGCAGCTCCTCATAGAGCTTCTCGCCGGGCCGCAGGCCAACCTCCCGTATCTCTATGTCGCGATAGGGCTCATAGCCGGACAGTCGGATCAGCTTTTCGGCGAGGTCTAAGATACGCACGGGCTCGCCCATATCAAGCACAAATATCTGGCTCTGCTTTGCCATCGCGCCCGCCTCAAGCACGAGCTGCGCAGCCTCGGGGATGGTCATAAAATAGCGGATTATGCGCTTGTCGGTAACGGTGACGGGACCGCCCTCCTCTATCTGACGC
This sequence comes from Oscillospiraceae bacterium, assembly GCA_017620315.1. GTDB lineage: Bacteria > Bacillota > Clostridia > Oscillospirales > Oscillospiraceae > Hominicoprocola. The sequence goes on from JAFZQQ010000404.1 coordinate 6,482, forward strand.
TTGAACAGCGGCACCACCGAGCCGTTGGAGCCAAGCACGTTGCCGAAGCGCACCGCGCAGTATTCCGTTGGGCTGTCAAATCTGCTCTGGAGCACCATCTCGCAGAATCGTTTCGTCGCGCCCATAACGTTCGTGGGATTGACCGCCTTGTCCGTGGAGATCATCACGAACTTTTTCACGCCGAATTTCTCCGCCGCGCGGACAACGTGATAGGTGCCGAAGATGTTGTTCTTGATCGCCTCCGCCGGGCTTTCCTCCATCAGCGGAACATGCTTGTGCGCCGCAGCATGGAACACCAGGTCGGGGCGGTAGTGTTCAAAAATATCATAGATACGCGCCTTATCGCGCACACTGGCAATCACGACATTCAGATCCAGCTTATCGCCGTAAGTCCGGCGCAGCTCCTGCTGGATATCATAGGCATTGTTTTCGTATATGTCGACGATAATAAGAGATTTGGGCGAACGCATCGCGATCTGGCGGCAGAGCTCGCTGCCGATGGAACCGCCGCCTCCGGTGACAAGCACGGTCTTGCCGCGCAGAAATCTGTCGATCACCTCGGTGTTGAGGTGTACCGGCGTACGCCCGAGAAGATCCTCCACCTGCACGTCGCGCACGTTGGAAAGCGAGGTTTCGCCGTTGACAAACTGGTAAACGCCCGGAAGCGTGCGCGTGCGCACGCCGGTCATGTTGCAGATGTTGAGTATCTCGCTGCGCTGCTGCGGCGTGGCGGAGGGGATGGCGACAATGATCTGCGTGATGCCCTCGTTGCGGACGGCGGCGGGGATCACGTCGCGCCCTCCGATGATCGGAGCGCTTTCGAGGTACTTGCCCCACTTGCTCTCATTGTCGTCCACCACACAGCAGAGCTTAGCATTGAGCTGGCTGCTCATCAAAAGCTCGCGCGCAAGGATACGCCCGGCCTCTCCGGCGCCGACCACAAGGATGCGCTGGTCAAAATCCCCGTGCGACCGGCGCATCAGCTGCTTGACCGCCTCCCAGAAGCGCAGGACGCAGCGACCGCCGACAAGAAGGATCAGTTCAAACACAAACTGTATAAAAATCACGCTTTTGGGCTGCTTGTCGCCGAGATAGACCGAGGCCACAGTGACCTGCGTAAACGCGAACGCCGTACACAGAACCATGTAAAAGACATCGTGGGCGCTCACGTTGCGCCATACGAAATGGTACATGTGCAGCAGGAAAAACAGCACGATCGTCACGCCGATCTGCAGCGGAAGAAACTTGAACCAGCCGTTGAGATATGTCTCCGGTATAGAGTCGAAGGAGAAATCAAAGCGAACCAACAACGCAAGTCCTCCCGCGATCAATATGCTTATCGCGTCGTAGACCATAATCAGGAGCATTTTGAGGATAAGTGTAGGTTTCTTTTGCATAGCGGCACCCGCTTTTTGTCATTTTTTATCTTTACAGCGCATTATAACGCGCCTCGGGGATATTGTCCAGTATAAAACTCTGGATGAGCTTCCGTCAATAACCACGGGAGCGGTCGACCGCGTGCGTAAGCGGCTTCCCGGCCGTGAAATTGTCAAGATCCTCAAGGAACATATCCACGCTTCTCTGCTGCGTGTAGCGCAGAGTCATATTGCCGGCGACGTGCGGAGTGAGCAGCAGATTCTTTGCCCGGCGCAGCGGGTGGTCGGCAGGCAGCGGCTCCGGTACGACTACGTCCAGCGCAGCGCCGGCGAGATGTCCACTGTCAAGCGCCGCGATCAGCGCGTCCTGATCCACCGCAGTGCCGCGCCCCACGTTGATGACGTAAGCCCCCTCCGACAACAGCGCCATGCGGCGCGCGTCGAGAATGTTGGCGGTACCTGCGGTGTTTGGCAGCGCCATCACCAAAAGGTCTGTCCGCGGCAGCAGCGCGTCCAGCTCGTCCACGGTACATACCTCATCAAAGGCGGGATCGCCCGATTTCGCGCTGCGGCGTACACCGGTTATCCGTGCCGGACCGAACGCCTTTGCCCGGCGCGCAAACTCTGTGCCGATGTCGCCCGCGCCCAGCACCGTTATGCGGCTGCCATGCAGCGAGCGAATACCGCCGCCGAGCACGCTCCATCCGCCCTCGCGAATGATCTCGGTGTATTCCGGCTGCCTGCGCAGCAGCATAAGCGCAACCATAATAAGATGCTCGGAGATCGTGAGCCCGTATGCGCCGGAGGAATTTGAAAGCAGGCAGTCGTCATTCACGAACAGCCCGTCGCGGCAAAACTGGTCGACGCCGGCCCAGCAGCAGCAAAACCATTTCAAACTCTCAGCCGAGGCGATGACCTTCTGAGAGCAGTGCCCAAAGAGTATCTCGCAGTCGTTCGCATTCCCCACAGCCGACGCGCTGTCAGGGTAGAAGCGTACGGCGTAGCCGTGCTTCGCGCCAGCCTTCTCAAGCTGGCGGCGGTAGTCGTCGTTCAGAAAGTCGATTATGACTCCGATCGTCTTAGCCATTGCAGTAACCTCCATATACTTTGTTTGTCAATATTGTCTCAACTCATTGAGCATGGCCTCGGCAACGCGCATACCGTCTGCCGCAGCGCTCATGATCCCGCCGGCGTAGCCGGCGCCCTCGCCGCA
>JAFZQQ010000405.1 GCA_017620315.1 Oscillospiraceae bacterium
TTAGCATCCCGCATGTGTTTTGCCTTGGTATTCTCCCTCCACGCTCCATTCTCGGCCAAAAGCAGCATTTCGTCCAGATTTGTCGACGCTTGCATTTTAACAGCTTTCATGTCCGGGTCTAAATAGTAGGAGTCATTGGAGTTCACATACTCATTCGGAAATTCTTTTCCGAGATACACAGGACGCGCTTCTTGCAAAACCGTAGTGAACGGGTTTTCTTCGTCAACTAGTTTTTCAAGAAAAGCCCTCGCCACCGCAGGCTTGCTCGTATCGTTATTGACATCTATAACGGGCATCAAGTGGTTATCTACCATCTCAATGCTGTACCTCGCACCGCTCTCCGTCTCGACCGGCGTGCGGCGCAGGAGGTTCTCGCGGCTGCGATCCAGCTCGGCGACGCGGCCCATAAACTCGTCACGCAGGGCGGCGAACTCCGTCGGGTCAAGACCGCAGCGGTTGATGTTGCCGCTCAGGTCTGCGACAAGCTCGTGGAAGTAGGCGTTCGCGTTCCGATCGTTGAACCTCCCGTACAAGGGTGTGTACGGCCCGAACTCTCCGTTATAACCGATACGGACGAGCTGAAATGAATAAGAACGGGCGGGGAAGTACCAACTTGGTATCTGTCTTCCGCTCTTTTTTATCGTCGTGCGCAGCGTTTCCCGGTAAAAACTTCACTGAATTTTCGGCCGGGGAAGGGAAGGGCGTGCGGCGCATAAAAAGCGTGAAATCGCTTGAAAACAGGCGGTTCCACGCTTTCCGTTTTTTGCCGCTTTCGTTGTATGTGTCATTGTTGTAAGGTCATTCAACTTGACATAATTATTTGCTGTCAAGTAATTATGCTTGTCCGATTTTCGTATGATTTTTACACGGTTTTTGGGCCAATCATTGTCTTCTTCTTGTTTATTCTCAAGAATAATTACAGTGTTTTTGGTAAATTATGCTTTACAAACGGAAAAATCCGTGTAATAATCATAAATGGATTATGTTAATTGGAGGTGAAGGGCATGGCAGTTTCTTTCGTTCGTATGCCGCCCAGCACAAAGAAGCTCGGTGACGAGGCGACCCGTCTGGTCGACCTCTATCTGGTCGCGCAGCTTCCGGAGGAGGATCTGATCGAGGCGATCAACGCGTGGAAGGAAAACGTTCCCACGCTGCTCATCAAGGACAGCGGGAAGGGGCCGACCATCTCTCCGACGCTGGTCAGGTATATCGGCAAGAAGCGTTCCAACGTTCTTGCAACGCTGCTGTTCCGATAACAGCACACCTGAATCTCAGAGAAAGGAGGTGAGCCGGAGGTGGTTCAAAAGCCGCCGGACCGGGAGTCCTGGGCAAACAGGCTTCTGGTCGAGGGCGTCAATTTCAAAGGCTACGGCGTTATCCCAAAATATGCGATGCGCGATCCCGATCTGTCGATCACGGCAAAGGGGATATACGCATATTTCTGCGCTATGAGCGGAAGCGGAAACAGCACGTTCCCTTCGGTGGAAACGATTCTGGCTCACCTTTCGTTCAGAAGCGAAACCTATTACGCGCACCGTCAGCAGCTGGTGGACCAGGGTTATATCCGGATCTCCTCAAAGGAGAGGAAGGGCGGGGCGTTTGCAAATAACGTCTTCACGCTCATCGCCAATCCCAAGAAGTTTGCTGAGCTGACGCCAAAGAACGACTGGCAGAACGAAGTTTTCTCGACTATCGAGCACGAGGGCCTGAAGGCCGCCGGTTACGGCACGATACCGAAGGCTGTGATGCAGGATCCCCGGCTCGACGTCAAGGCAAAAGCGGTCTACGCCTACTTCGCCTCTTATGCCGGCGCGGGAAGGGCGGCGTTTCCTCCGTCGCCGCAGATCGTCAACGACCTCGGCGTTTCAAAGCCCACCTATCAAAAGGCGCTGCGCTCGCTGCAGGAGCTGGGCTACATAAGCGTGGAGCAGGCGAACTGGACCGCGGGGAGCAAGGGCTTCGGCGCCAAGAGATACATACTCAACGAAAAGCCGGGTTTATCGGAGTCAAAAAAACCGGAAACGGTGAAATCGGAAACGGCCATATCGGAAACGGTGCTTTCGGAAGCCGCGGAATCGGAAACGAAGCCGTCGAAAACGGTGAAGTCGAAAACGGAGAAACCGAAAGCTATAAAAAACAATTCCCCGTTTAAAACCTCTTCTCTCTCAAATAACAATCCATCGACCATCACAGGCGCGGGACCGATCGACGGATGGGACTGCGAAGCGGAAGAAGACTATGAAACGCTGATAAAAACGAACGTTCAGTACGATTCCTTTGCCGAGCTGATCCCGTATCCCGAGCTCGATAAAGCCAAAGAGCTGGTGCTTCTTATGATAACCGCGTGCGAAAGCACGGGGGACACCGTCCGGATCGGCGGGGAAGCGATACCGGTCGATAAGGTCAGAAAAAGAATGCTGTCGCTCAATGTCGAGCATATCATTTATGTGCTCAATTCGGTGGCACAGTACGCGGGGCAGATACGGAACATCCGCGCGTACAACCTGGCTGCACTATACCACGCAAGCGAAACTCTGGCAAGCTATATCGACAACGAAAATCAAGCCCCATGAGAAAGGGGCGGTTATTTATACGGCAAATTATGAGGTTTCATAACGGTTTGATTATGAGCTTTCGTAAATTATGAAAGCTCATAATCACCGGGAACACCGCATGGACAGGGAGGAAACGCCGATGGAAGAGCAGAGCATAGCCAAGGCTTTGAAATATCTTATGGGCAGGGAAGGGGTCTCTGTTTCCGCGCTGGCGGTCTCGACGGGCATACCGGCGCAAACTCTGTACAGCATGCTTTCAAAGCGCACCAATCAGGCAAATCTTGAGACGCTGGAGAAGTTGGCGGAGCACTTTGGCGTCGGCATAGAAATCTTCTGCGGCGTTGACAGCTATACCGACACGATACATCTCGACAAGGACGAGAAAAAGGTGATCGATATGCTGCGCAGCATAAACGAGAAGGGCAAGCGCAGGCTCTACGAGTACGCGGTGGAGCTGACGCAGAATCCAATCTATAAAGAAACCGAAAGGAGACAATGACGTGAAAAGAACCGTAATGCTGTTTGCGGAGGGCTTTGAGGAGGTCGAGGCGCTCACCGTGGTCGACCTGCTTCGCCGTGCGGAGATCGGCTGCGACATGGTCTCGCTTGCCGGGACGGACACGGTCACCGGCAGCCATGGCATCAGCGTGGGCGTGCAGTGCGCGCTCGACAAGGCGCAGCTCGACGACTATGACGCGATCATCCTGCCGGGAGGGATGCCCGGAACGAAGAATCTTGCCTCAGACAGCCGCGTTATCGGCGCGCTGAGCCGCTTCTGCGCCGCGGGGAAGCTTACCGCGGCGATATGCGCGGCGCCGACCGTGCTCGCCGCTGCGGGCGTGCTGGAGGGCAGGCGTGCGGTGTGCTATCCAGGCATGGAGGGGCAGCTGACCGGCAGAACCGGCGGAGACGGCCCAGTCGAGGTCGACGGAACGGTCATCACAAGCCGCGGCGTGGGCACGGCGATCCCGTTCGCCCTGGCCATCGTGGAGTATTTTTCGGGGGCGGATAAGGCACGGGAGCTTGCCCGCGCTATCGTTTATCGCTGAAATATGAAGGAGGATACGCACATGAAAAACGAAGCTTTGGAGGTCTTGAGGAACCGCCGCTCGATCCGCCGCTACAAGAGCGAGCAGATCACGGAGGCTGAGCTGAACGCGGTGGTCGAGGCCGGGACCTACGCGCCGACCGGAAAGGGCACGCAGGGCGTAAAAATCGTTGTCGTGCAGAGTCCGGAGTATGTCGCCGCGGTGGACGAGCTGAACGCGAAAATACTCAATCAACCGGGCAGCCACCCCTACTACGGCGCGCCGACGATCCTGCTGATCTTTGAGACCGACGAATGCGTCACGCACGTTCTGGACGGCGCGGCGGTCTGCACGAATCTGCTGAACGCCGCCTATGCCGCGGGGCTGGGCTCCTGCTGGATCAACCGCTGTAAGCAGATGTTCGAGCTTCCCGAGGGGAAGGAGCTGCTGCGGGAATGGGGGCTTCCCGACACGCTGACAGGCGTCGCATCGATCGCTTTGGGCTATGCGGAAGGCGAAGCGCCGACGCCAAAACCGAGAAAACCGGACTACGTCGTTAAGGTCTGACGCCGAAATCCGAAGAATAGGACGAGCCGCGCGGCAAAA
>JAFZQQ010000406.1 GCA_017620315.1 Oscillospiraceae bacterium
CCCTGCCCCTTGGCAAGCTGCATCAGCGCCATAGTGCAGTCCTTTACCTGCCCTACACTGCCTGCGGGAGAATCAAGCTCTTCGTTGAAAAGCGTCTGTATAGAATCGACGATCAGAACGTCCGGCGATTCCTCGTTCACGGATTCAAGCACGTCCCCGAGTCTTGTCTCGGAGAGCACAAACAGTCTCTCCCCTTTCACGTTGAGTCTTTCCGCACGCAGCTTCAATTGATGAGGCGATTCCTCACCGGAGACGTAAAGCACCTTGCCGGCCTTGCAAAGCTGTGAGCATATTTGCAGCATGAGAGTGGATTTACCTATTCCCGGTGCGCCGCCGACAAGCACAAGCGAACCCTTGACCGCGCCTCCGCCAAGGACGCGGTCAAGCTCGCCCATGCCGGTTGGAAAACGCAGTTCCTCGGCTGAGTCCAGCTCGCCTATAGGATGCGCCTTTGCTCTCGGGAGTATTGCGCCTCTCCCCTTTGCCGGAGAACTCTTCGCCGCACTTTGCTCGACAATGGTATTCCACGCTCCGCAAGCCGGGCAGCGGCCTGCCCATTTTGATACTTCGTTTCCGCAGTCCGTGCAGAAGAATACTGTCGATTTTGCTTTCATGCCGCGTCACTCTCCGTTTCCTTTGCGTTAAGCAGTCCCGCGGCAATGGCTGTTGCAAGTCTGCGCTGGTAATCACCGTCAAGCAGCCTGACGGATTCGTCCCTGTTGGACATAAAACCGCATTCGACCAGCACCGCGGGGCATTTTACATTCTTCATAAGATATATTGTTGACGAGATAAGCTTCTCGTGCTTGGCATTATTGATGTTCACGCCCTGATTCAGCGCCTCCTGCACAGACGCCGCCAGCGTGTCGCCCAAAGGCTCCATGCCGTAAAATGCCTGCGCACCGTGGACTCCCGGAACCGACGGGAGACTGTTCTGATGTATGCTCACAAGCACCGCGCCGGGCGTGGAATTTACGATCGCGACGCGGTTTTTGAGATCTGAGACCTTTTTCTCCCGGATCGTCTGTGCTTCGGAAGAGTAAATCGCTGCGTCCCCGGTGCGGGTCAACACGGTGTCTCTGCCAAGAAATCTCAGGAGTGCGTCAAGCCTGAGCGTAACGGAAAGGTTGATGTCGCTCTCCCTGACGCCTTCTTCCGATACTGCTCCGCCGTCCTCGCCGCCGTGTCCCGCATCAAGGACATATACGGTTTTTTCCGCAGACTGCGTGTGAAATACGGCTATTGAGCGCGATCCATGCAGCATCAGCGCCGCAAGTAAAAAAAATAACAGGGTTAACGCAAGCGCTGCGCTCTTTCGTATTCTAAGCGTAAGGAACATAAACCTACCTCCAAACGGAGGTTATGCTTCATGTTCTGTCCATTATTCATATTATAGCAGGGTTCGACTCAAAAGAAAAGTGCCGTTCCACTTTTTTGCTCCCGGCATAAGATGTAATGAGCGTAAGCTCACACTGAATCTTGAGGAGGAGTAATCTCGTGGAAGTCTCCAAATCGGCTGCAAAGCCGGCACAGACCGCTGCCGTCAACGCTCAGTCGGCAGCGAATGCCGAAGCCTCAGCCGTAGCATCCGCAAAAGCCTGCGACACAGGCTCGGGGTCTCTGCCCGGAGCCTGCGCGCCAATGGCTTATCCTTATATACCCATGCAGCAGAACGATCCTCCGCGCTATTCTCAAAATGACGCAATGCGCGCAGGGACGCTTTTTCCGGGGCTCGATCTCCCCTTCCATAAGGAGCTCAGTTCGCGCTTTCCGGCTGAAAATACAGCCCTTAGCGAACTGATGGCACTTGATTTTGCCATCGACGAGCTTGGACTTTACCTCACAACTCACCCAAATGACAGTGAAGTGCTTGAGCTTTACTGGTCTTATATCAGGCTGGGTCAGCAGGGCCGTGAGAAGTACGAGGCACAGTATGGCCCGCTGTGCCAAACCACGATCACGCCCGGAAGCTTCAAGTGGCTCAACGACCCGTGGCCTTGGGATATGGGAGGTAACGTCTGATGTTTGTATATGAAAAAAAGCTGCAATATCCGATCAAAATCGCTAAGCCGAACCCCAAGCTCGCAGCGCTGATCATATCGCAGTACGGCGGCCCCGACGGCGAGCTCGGAGCCTCGATACGTTATCTGAGCCAACGCTTTTCGATGCCTTATCCCGAGCTAAAAGGTCTGCTGACCGACATCGGCACTGAGGAGCTGGGACACCTTGAGATGGTTGGCACGATCGTCCATCAGCTCACGCGCGAGCTGAGTGATGAGCAGATCAAAACCGCAGGGTTCGACGCCTATTTCGTCGACCACACCTCCGGCGTCTATCCCACCGCCGCCTCCGGTTTCCCCTGGAGTGCCGCCGGCATCGGCGTCAAGGGCGACATGATCGCAGACCTCACCGAGGATCTTGCCGCGGAGCAAAAGGCGCGAGTGACCTATGACAACATTCTGCGCCTTTCTGACGACCCGGACGTCAATGACGTTATCAAATTCCTGCGAGAACGGGAGATCGTCCACTTCCAGCGCTTCGGCGAAGGCCTGCGCCTTGCACGCGAGAAGATGAACGAAAAGAACGTATACTACGTCAACCCCAGCTTTGACAAGTAATACCCGGCGCTCCGGAGGTAATAAAACGCCTCCGGAGCGCCGTTTCATTCTCGGTCTTTGTCGGTCGTTCCCTTCATTTACTTCCCTTCCATGCACGGATGCGGTCGACGAAGGCTTTTCCGTAACGCTCTGCCTTTTTGCTTCCCACGCCGTTGACATCCAGAAACTCCGTCATTGTTTCCGGCTGCTTTGCCGCCATATCCTGCAGCGTTGCGTTGCTGAATACCACAAAGGCCGGGACGCTCTCACGCTTTGCAATCTCAAATCGAAGCTCGCTCAGCGTGGCATACAGGCTGTCGTCCGGCGTCTGCCGTTCAGCAGTCTTCTTTTTCTTCGGCTTTTCCTTCTTTTTGCCGACAAATTCGACCTGTTCTCCGCCAAACAGCACGTTCTTTGCCTTTTCCGTCGTGCAGAGGACGGGATAGTCCCCCTCCGTCAGGCGCAGATACCCATTTTCGATCAGGCAGTCTATATAACTGCGGATCGTCGAACGCTCTGTGTCCTCCATGATCCCATAGGTCGGCAGCCTGTCAAGCCCAAGCTCCAAAACCCGCTGTTCCTTACTGCCGTGTAGCATGCGCACGATCATGGTGACGCCGAAGCCGCTGCTGTATTTCCGCTCCACACGCGTTACGCCGGAGAGGATCTTCTGCGCAGCCGTCGTGATGTCGAAGCTCTCCAGCTTTCCGCAGCAGTTCCCGCAGTTGGCGCAGTGGATCGGCGCCTTCTCACCGAAGTATTGTAAAATGTACCGGCGCAGGCAGTCCGTAGTCTTGCAGTAGCCCGCCATGCGGATCAAACGGGCAAGATCGCGCTCACGGACAACGGCACGCTCTTCCTCGGTAAGCTCTTCATTGTCCTCGCTGTTTTCGATCAGGAACTTTGCGGTGCGCATGTCAAGCGGAGAATACAGCAGCACACACTCCGCCCGCGAGCCGTCGCGGCCCGCGCGTCCGGCCTCCTGATAATAGCTTTCGATATTCTTCGGCATGTTGTAGTGAACGACATAGCTCACATTTGACTTGTCGATGCCCATGCCGAAGGCGTTGGTAGCGACCATGACGTGGGCGCGGTCGTAGAGGAAATCCTCCTGATTTTCGCGGCGCTCATCGTCTTCCAGACCCGCGTGATATCGCGTCGCGGCGTAGCCGCACTCCTGTAGCAATCCGCAAACCTTTTCCACATTCTTCCTCGTGGCGCAATAGATAATACCGCACTGTTCCCTGCGTTCGGATATGAAATCATTGAGCCAGGCATCCTTGTTTCCCGGCGTCTCAACCGCAAAGAAGAGGTTGGGCCGGTCGAAGCCTGTGGTCAATTCCAGAGGCTCATGCAGGCCGAGCAGCTTGACAATATCGCTCTTGACCTCATTCGTCGCCGTTGCGGTGAATGCGCCGACCGGCGGGCGCTTCGGAAGCGCAGCGCAGAACTCGGCTATCTTCAAGTAGCTTGGGCGAAATTCATGTCCCCATTGGGACACACAATGCGCCTCGTCCACAGCAAGAAGTGACAGCTCGGCTTTTTGCGCAAAGGACAGAAAGCCCTCGGTCGAAAGTCGCTCCGGGGCGACATAGATGATCTTGTAATCACCGTTTTTCGCGCGGCGCAGCACCTCCAGATACTGCGTATAGCTTAAAGAGGAATTGATATACGCCGCGGCGACGCCAGCCTGCTTGAGCGCCGCGACCTGATCCTTCATCAGTGAGATCAGGGGCGAGATCACCAGCGTGATCCCCGGGAGCATCAATGCGGGGATCTGATAGCAGACGGACTTCCCCGCGCCAGTCGGCATCACGCCCAGCACGTCCCGCCCGTCCAGCAGCGCGTCGATCAGCTCCTCCTGTCCGGGCCGGAACGCGTGATGGCCGAAGTATTGCCTTAAAACCTCTTCCTTTTGGATGTCGCTCACCCCTCCCGTGAAACACATATTTCGGCCCTTCTGCCGAAATCAATCTCTTTTATCGTACGTCTGTACTATAACATGTATTTCCGTCAGATGCAAGGCTTTTCCTTGCAAAGCGGCGGGCAGGCTGTTATGATATGCATAACAGTGGCAGCAACAAAACACGGTGATTGAGAAGTATAGGGAGGAACAATATGATATGTGAAAAGATCATTGTCGGCAAGGGCACAGAATACCCGCTCAACGGCCTGCTTACCCTGCCCGACGGGCTTTCCGAGTCCGTTCCCGCCGTGGTTTTTGTCCACGGCTCCGGCCCCAGCAACATGGACGAGCAGATCTATAAGCTGACGCCGTTCAAGGACCTTGCTGAGGGTCTCGCTCAGCGCGGGATCGCCTCTGTTCGTTACGACAAGCGGACCTTCGCCTACGCAAGTAAGATGAAGGAGCGGCTCAACACCGTCAAGGAGGAGACCGTTGAGGACGCGATCTTCGCCGCAGACCTTTTGAGAGAGGACCCTCGCATCGACAGCGACAGCATCTTTATCGTTGGACACAGTATGGGCGCGATGCTTGCGCCGCGCATCGACGCGGAGGGCGGCGGCTTTTGCGGTCTGGTCCTCATGGCAGGCACGCCGTACCGTCTGGAGGATATCATCATCCGGCAGCTCAAGCAGGGCGGCGCCAAGGGCGGCCTGATGAAGCTGATCGTCAGGCTTGAGGACAAGATATTCAGCAAAAAGTTCGACGGGCTCTATGAGCTTCCTGACGATGAGGCGAAAAAGAAGAAATTTGCCGGCGGCATCACGCTCTATTATTTCAAGGAGATGGGGCAAAAAACCGCGGCGGACTATCTGACCGAAAGCGACAAGCCGGTGCTCATCATGCAGGGCGGGATGGATTTTCAGGTTCTGCCGTCGGTGGATTTTGCCCGCTTTCAGGAGCTTTTTAAGGACAGGAAGAACACGGAATTCCGTCTGTATGACGACCTCAACCATCTGTTTGTCAAGGGCATTTACAACGATATTTTGAAAGCTTCAAAGGAATATAAGGTCGAGCAGCGAATCGGCGCTGAGGTGATCGATGACATGGCCGCGTTCATCAGCCGCAGCCGCAGGGCTTGAACCGAAGCGGCAGCGTCAAAAAAGCAGACTCTCCAAAAAAATCGGAGAGTCTGCTGTTATTTTCTTTTGCCGATCACTGTCCGCAAGCGGCTTTGAAAGCGATCCAGTTCTTGTTGTAGGCGTCGTTCGCGGTCTCGGAGACGTTCATGATGAACTCGCCGGTTCCTGCATTCTCCGGCGCAACCAACGACGGGTCGACAATGCTGTCGGCGGCTCCGGTGGTGTTGACGTAGCCGATATACTCCATGCAGGCCTTGCTGATCTCGGGCTCAAGCAGATAGCGCAGAAATTCGTTCGCAGCCTTGGCGTTCGGCGCATTGACCGGAACGAATGCCGCCATGATGCCGTAGCCCAGGCCTTCCTCGGGATAGACGACCTTGAGATTCGGATTTTCCGACATAACCTGCGTTACCTGGGAGGTATACAGGAAGGCCGCCTTCGCTTCGCCATTCAGCAGAGCGTCCTGCGTGTTGTCGTCCTGTATGAGGCGGATGTTCGGAGCAAGGGCTATCAGCTTCTCCCCTGCCTTCGCAATGACGTCAAGATCCTCCTCGTTCATGCTCTTTCCCATAGAGAGCAGCGTGATGCCGTTTATGACGCGGTAATTTGCCGTGATGGCAACGGAGTCCTTAAGCGCAGGGTTCCATAGGTCGTTATAACCCTTGATCTCAAAGTCTACCACAGAGGGATCGTAGACGATCAGTGGGATGCCGCAGCCGTAGGGCACGGTATACTTGTCCTCCGGGTCGTAAAACTGGCCCTGATAGCGGGGATTGATGTTGGAATAGTTGTCGATGATGCTCTTGTCAAGCTCCCCAACAAGGCCTGCCTGAACAGCCTGCTCGATGATATAGTCGTCGGCAATGATGACGTCATAGTCGCCGCCCTTTGCCTGAGTGAGTTTTTCGAGCATCGTTTCGTCGTAGTCGAAGTTGGAATAAACGATCTTGATACCGGTTTTCTGCGTAAACCCGTCAAGCACCTCCTGTGGGAACATTTCCTCCCATGTGTAAAGCACCAGTTCCTTTGAACTGTTGTTCTTTGCCCCGCAGCCGGAAAGCGCAAGCAAAGTCGCTGCGGCGCAAAGCAGCGCCAAAAGCTTCTTTTTCATTTGTATCTCCTTACTGTGTTTTGTTATTTATCATCATCCGACGTCTCCCTGTTCCGCAAAAACGACGAAAGGGAGAGGATCAGAATGACTGCGATCAGGATAAGCGTGCAGAGCGCATTGATCTCCGGTGTGACGCCGGTACGCATCTGCGTGTAGACCTTGATAGGCAGCGTTGATAGCGTCGGGCCGTTAACAAAAATGCTGATGACTACATCGTCAAAGCTCATCGCGAATGACAATACGCAGCCCGAGGAAACTGCCGGAAGGATAAGCGGAAGCGTGATATCGAAAAACGCTCTTGAAGGAGAAGCCCCGAGATCCCGCGCCGCCTCCTCTATGGACTTGTCTATGCCGACAAGTCTTGCCTTTACCATCAGATATACATAGGGTATGCAAAACGAGGTGTGCGCTATAATGAGCGTCGGCCAGCCAAACGGAAGCTTCAGCATGGAGAAAAACGCCATAAAAACCATTCCGAGGATGATCTCCGGCAGCATGATCGGCATCGTTGAAAGATACTCCATCATTCCCTTGCTCTTAAAATGCACTCTCGCCATTCCGATCGCGCCGAGCGTACCGATAACAGCTGCGAAAAGGCAGCTCACAAGGCCGAGAACAATGCTGTTGCGCAGCGCCTCCATCAGCGCCGCGTCATGGAACAGGCGCTCGTACCAGCGCAATGTGAAGCCCTTCCAGGCAACGGGAAGCTTTGAATCATTGAACGAAAAAACAATAACGACCGCGATCGGCAGATATGTTATCAGCGTCACAAGCGCAAGATAAATTTCCGAAAAGGAGAGTCGCTTCTTTTTCATAGCATTCCCTCCAGTTCAGCCGTCCCCGTCAGTCTGCGATATGCCCAAAGCATTACCGTCGTTACGGCGGCAAGTATCAGCGCAAGTGCGGCCGCAAACGGCTGATTTCCGCCGCGCGTCATCTGATCCTGAATAAGGCTTCCTACGAGAACGATCTTATTGCCGCCAAGCAGATCCGCAATGAAGAAAAGCCCCATCGAAGGCACAAAGGTCAAGATGATACCGCTCATAAGCCCCGGGAGCGTCAAGCGCAGAGTGACTGTAAAAAAAGCCTTAGCCCGAGAGGCGCCGAGGTCTCTGGCGGCCTCGATAAGCGTCCAGTCCATCTTCTCGACGCTGGTATAGACCGCAAGGATCATAAACGGAAGCAGTCCGTAGACCATCCCTATCAAAACAGCCGGATAAGTATACAATATCTTCAGCGGCTCGTTGATAAGGCCAAGCGCAATCAGCAGATTGTTGAATACGCCCTTCGCCTGCAGCAAGATGAGCCAACCGTACAGCCGGATAAGAGAGCTTGTCCAGAACGGTACCATGACGAGAAACATCATCAGTCGTTTGCCGCGCTTCCCAAGTCTGCCCATACAGTATCCGAAGGGATAGCCGATCAATGAACACAGCAGTGTTGTCGAAAGCGCTAGTGTAAACGATTCCCGGAAACACTGAACATAGACAGGGTCTCGCATCTTTGCGAAGTTTTCAAGCGTGAAAGCCCAGCGAAAGCCCGTGCCCGCCTCATTCTGCGCAAAGCTGACCGCGACCATATACACAACCGGGCCAAGCACGAATACCAGCGTAAATGCGTAAAGCGGCAGAACACACAACCACCGGCGGTCAGTCCAGAAGCTTTTCATGACTGCGCCTCTTCCCTGTCAACAAGCACCGCTGCTGAAGGCTCCCAGCGAAGGTAAACCGTTTCGCCTGCTGAAAAATCAAAGTGTATGCCCTGCCTTGTGATAATGACCTCCCCGCCATTGCAAAGACGCACAGGTATGCGGAGCATACCTCCGGCAAAGGTGTTTGCCTCAACAACTCCGCAAAGCGCGGCGTCAGGCGCCGGCTCGCGCGAAATGACCACATTTTCGCCGCGAACGGCAAGCGTCAGAGCGTCTTCCGGAACAGCTTTGCCTCCGTCCCAGGCGGCAAACATGGTCCCGCATTCATTTTCAAGCAGCACAGCGCCGCCGTCAATTCGCTTTATTCTGCCTTGCAATATGTTCGCGTTGCCCACGAATCGCGCGGCATAGCTTGTGTGCGGGTGATCATATATCTCGTTTGGCTCGCCCTGCTGCTCTATGCCTCCGTCATGAAGCAGAACGATCTTATCCGAGAGATTGATCGCCTCCTCCTGATCGTGAGTCACATAGATAAAGGTCGTGCCGAGCTGTTTTTGCAGCTTTTTCAGCTCATACTGCATCTGACGCCGCAGTTGAAGGTCGAGCGCGCCGAGCGGTTCATCGAGCAGTAATACCTTCGGATTGTTGATCAGCGAGCGCGCGATAGCGATGCGCTGACGTTGGCCGCCGCTGAGCTGAGCGGGGGTTTTCTTCTCGCTCCCCTCCATCTGAACAAGGGCCAGCATCTCCCCTACGCGCCGCAAGATCGCGGACTTTTCAACGCCGCGGATCTTCAGCGCATAGCCGACGTTCTGCGCCACGTTCATATGCGGAAACAGCGCGTAGCTCTGAAAAATTGTGTTGACGTCGCGCTTTTCCGGAGGAAGCGAACAGATATTTTTCCCCTCAAGCAAAACCTCTCCTGCGTCGGGCTCGGTTAGTCCGGCGATGATGCGCAAAAGAGTCGTCTTTCCGCAGCCGGATGATCCCAGCAGCGTCACAAAATCGCCTTTCCTTACGGTAAGGTCGATCCCCTTCAGCACCTCAGTATTGCCAAAGCTCTTGACTATTCCGCGAAGCTCAAGCATAACATCGCCTGCGTTTATCTCCATTTTATCTCTCCACCGTGTATCCCCGGAATTTTGTTTGCAAATCTATTGTATACAAACAAAACATTTGTGTCAATCGGATTCAGTTAAGATGCGCGCAAAAAAAGGGGTGCAAATGCGCACCCCTTTTTACTGCATTACGCGGAAATATCGAAATCATCGTCAGAGCCGCCGTTCAGCTCCTCCAGGATGTCCTTTGTATTGTCCGCGGCGGTAACGGTCCTTGTTGTGCCGCCTGATATATAGAATTTGCCGCATTCAGGGCAAATGCCGGTATGATAAGTAACAGACTGGCTGACGACCTTCCGCCCCTCCATTTTCGCTTTGGCCCGCTCACGGACAACGTGCTCCAGCTCGTGACCTCGCACAGCCGCCTGAGCAGCTTTGGGATTGATCCGTGTGGCAAATTTGAAGGAAACCCCCGGATCGTCCGAACCGTCCTGATATTTGCGTTTTGCGCAGGTCTCGCACTTTTCTTCGTTCATGACATCAGCCGGAGATTTCGCGTCTTTCACACCGTCGACACCCTTCTCATCCTCATCCTCGTCCTTATCATCGCCCGGCAGCTTGAATTCTTTCTCTTTTTCCTCTCCGAACGGCGTACCGATCGTTCGGAACTTCTCCTCCGGCTCTTCGCCCGGGAGCATTACCTTCTCTTCGGCGTCATCTCCGAACGGCGAGCCGAGACGCTTTACCCATTCGTCGTTTGGATCGTACGGCAGAGAAAGCTCGGGATATTCGGCGCGAGTGCGATTCGCAAGATCCTCGGGGCCAAATCCCTCGGGAACATAAGGCATTTCGGCAACCGGTCTGAAAGCGCTCTGAGCGCCCGCAACGCCTATTGCGGCAGCGGCATTGACGCCTTTTTGCCTCTCGGCGGAGGAAACAGAGACCGCGGCGCGCACCGCGGTGCCTTGCGGCTGCTGCCACGCAGAGGCAATACCGCCGGCCCCTATTGCGCCGATGAAATTCATATGCTCCCTCCCTTCTATCATATTACACCTATTTATACTCATTATCATTATACATGAATCCTGCAAAAAATCAAGCTTTTTCTGCCGGTATATTAAAAAACCCTCGCCGAATCACGGGAGGGTTTTAGTGCCGAAGAGTTCAGTTCAGCGTGTGCAGCCGCAAGAGCTGTTGCTTCCGCCGCTCGCCGTTCCGTCCGCGTCACACACGGCGTTTGTCGGGAAGAAAGAATCTACCGGGAAATCCACATCCGCGAAGATCGAACAGGGATCCTCACTGCTTCCGATACCGGAAACTGTGCACTCCTCCGTGGGTATGCAGTAGTCGAACACAGGTATCAGCAGCTGCGTGTCGCGTTCGAGACGGACGATCGAGAACTGGCCAAGTGACACGCAAACACGGCGGCTCAACGACTCGTCGAGCACCAGCGGCTCGCTGAATGCCGCAAGAATGCCCTCCGGTACGCCGGTCAGTACACCAGGTACATAGTGGCAATTGTCCGCAAACCCGGCACTGAGCAGCAGCGGGTCGATGACCTCGACATACGCCGTCGGAAGATCCGCCGTAAGGTCAAGCTGCACGTCAAGCTCATCGGCAACCGGTTCAGACGAGAAAATCTTGGGTCCGCTCTCTCCGCCGCAGAGGATAACACGTTTTCCGAAGGTTGCCAGACCCTCTATCTCGGTATACCTCGTGCTGCAGCCGAGCGCCTGAAGCGTGATCTTGTAGTAAAAGCGCATATCAACCGTGTAATAGCCGCGATTAAAGTTGACGGGCTCGACGTCGACAAAGGTGTAAAGCAGCTCGGCGCTGCCGCCGCGGATCCCCTGCGCCGAGGCCAGCACCTCCTGTGCGGTTTCGGTGGGATAAAAGCGAAGATCCTCGATGCAGTCCTTGTCGCGGCAGGATGAGATTATCTTCTTGGTATGGATGCATACGGCCTCGCGCACACCGTTCGCATTGCAGATAGGCCCTGCGGTCACTTTTTCAGCCATACAGATACCTCCGATTAAGTACTTATTTGAAAGATGACCTTTCAGTTCAGTGTATGCCGCTCGGAGGTGATGGTGATGAAATGATACTGTACAAAATCGAAATGCTGCGTTATACTGTCTTAGGATATTCCCACAACGAAGGAGGTGCACGATGTCACAGGTCGGTTTTATTCGCAGCAAGCAGGAGATCAAATTTCTGATCCTTTATATTGCGGAACGTCTGATCGCGCCCGTACCGTTTGAGGGGATACAGGAGCTTGCGATGTGCGACCCCGCAGTGGACTTTTTTGATTTTTCCGAGTGTCTGAGCTATCTTGTCGACACTGGGCACATGACCTACTCTCAGGACGGGCTGTATGAGATAACCGAAAAAGGTATGCAAAACGGCAGAGCCTGCGCCGAAGAGATCCCTTACTCTGTGCGGCTTAACGCCGAAAAGCTTACCGAGGCATACAATCAGCGCATAAAGCGGCAAAAGCAGGTCCAGTCGTTTATCCGGCAGGGCAAAAACGGAACGTTCCGCGTTATGCTCTGCTTCAACGACGACGACGGAACGCCGTTTTGGAATATGGAGCTCTGCGTCCCCGACGAGGATAAGGCAAAGGCGCTCGTCAAACGCTTTCAAAATGGGCCCGAAAAGCTGTACGGTGAGCTTATAGAGCTGCTTTTCAAATAAAATCGTCGGCAAAGGCTTCGCCTTTGCCGACGAAAAGTTCTCGCTTAGCTTCGCGCAAGGTGTTTTTTCCGACGTACACACCACCGGAAAAAACGATCAGGTTCCTTTTGCGCCTGTAGGCGCGAAACCCTGCGGGACTTTTGTCTACAGTACGACACACTGCCAATCCTATGGCGGTGTGCTTTTATTTTACCACTACGTTTTCTTCGCCGAGCTTTTCGCGCATCTCCCTTACAAGCGAATCACGCAGATCGCAGGTCGTCCCTATGAGCTTTCCGGTGTCTGCCAGGCGTATTTTCACCTGATTCTGTCTGCCTTCAAACATATAAAGAACTCTGCGCAGATGCGCCATCTCCGGGCAGTCCATCGACGGTAGACGAAGATAGAGCGTCTCGCGCTTTTCCTGCGCCGCCTGCGTCGGGTGATTCTGCCCGGAAGCAGCTTCGTTGAGCGGCTTCGCAAAGTCGCACATAAGCTGCGGCGCCTTCTCGTCGCGAACCGACAGTCTTCCGGATGCAGCTATCACCTGTCCCTCCCTGAGATAGCTTCCGTAATTGTCAAGGCAGCGGGTAAAGCACAGCATTTCCATTGAGCCCGTGTCATCTTCAAGCGTAACGTACGCCATAAGCGTATTTTTCTTTGTGGTCTTGGTCTTGCTTGCGGTCACGACCCCGGCAATCGTCAGTTTTTGCTCGTCTGAAAAAGATGTTGGGCCGCCCTCCTGTGCAAAATCGTCCCGGATACGCCCTATGGGTACAGCCTGAGCCGCCCTTGCGGCGTTGCGATAGGCGTCCATCGGATGCCCCGAGAGGTAAAGACCGGTCGTCTCCTTCTCCATGGCCATCAGCTCTCCGGCGGAGTATTCAGGCATATCCGGCAGAACAAGCTCGCTCCTGCGCGAAGTATCCTGTCCCATTCCGAAAAAGTCTATCTGCCCGTCAAGGTTTGCGCGACTGCTGTTCGAGATACCGTCCATGACCTTTTCGTAAACCGCGATAAGCTGAGACCTTTTTGCACCCATCGAGTCAAATGCGCCCGCGCGAATCAAATTCTCCACCGCGCGCTTATTCATGTCGACGCCCTCCATGCGTCGGCAGAAATCCTGAAAATCGGTGAACGGGCCGTTCTTTTCCCTCTCGGCGGTCATTCTGGCAATGAAAGAGCGCCCTATGTTCTTGATGGCGACAAGCCCGAAGCGTATGCCGCCTTCCTCAACAGTGAAGCCCGCCTCGGAGTGGTTTACGTCAGGCGGAAGAAGAGCGATTCCGTTATCCTTGCATTCTCCGAAATACTCATTGACTTTCTCAGAGACATCCAGCACGCTGGAAAGCAGCGCCGCCATGTACTCCTTCATATAGTGACGCTTGCAGTACGCCGTCTGGTAAGCGACCACCGCGTAGCTGACGGCATGTGCCTTATTGAAGGCGTAGTTGGCAAAATCGTAAATATCCTGATAGATCTCCTCGGCAGTCGCCTGCGGAATGCCGTTGGCCACACAGCCGGCAATGCCGCGCTCCTTATCGCCGTGCACGAAGGTCGCCCGTTCACGCTCGACGTCCTTTGCTTTTTTCTTGCTCATGGCGCGTCGGATCAGATCCGCCTGTCCGAGAGAATAGCCCGCAAGACGGCGGAAAATCTCAATAACCTGCTCTTGATAAACGATACAGCCGTAGGTTACCCGAAGGATCGGCTCAAGCGCAGGATGCTGATATGTCACAAGCTTAGGGTTGTGCTTGCAGGAAATAAACCGCGGGATCGAGTCCATCGGCCCTGGACGGTAAAGTGCGATGATAGCGGTCAGATCCTCAACGTTTTCCGGTTTGAGCCCCACGCATACTCCGGTCATTCCCGACGATTCAAGCTGAAAAACGCCCGACGTTTTCCCCTGCTGCAGCATTTCATAGGTCTCGGGATCGTTATCCGGTATTTCGCTCAGTGTAAAGGTGGGTTCCTTTCCACGTATCATTCTTATTGCGTCGTCAAGTATAGTAAGATTGCGAAGACCGAGAAAATCCATCTTCAAAAGGCCAAGCTCCTCAAGCGTGACCATCGTATACTGACAGACGATGGTATCATCGTTCCTTGCCAGAGGAACATAGCTGACAACGGGATCCTTTGTAATGACGACGCCGGCGGCATGCGTAGAAGCATGACGCGGCATCCCCTCCAGCGCCCTGGAGGTATCGATAAGCTTTTTGATCCTCTCGTCGCCCTCATACTTCTCTCGCAGCTCGCGCGAGAGCTTGAGCGCATCGTTCAGAGTCATATGAAGCGTGGCCGGTATCAGCTTTGCTATAACGTCGCACTCGGCATAGGTCATGCTCAGCGCGCGGCCGACGTCACGAATAACTCCCCTCGCCGCCATAGTTCCGAAGGTCACGATCTGAGCGACATGGTCTTCGCCGTACTTGCGCCGCACATACTCGACGACCTCACCGCGCCGCGTATCTCCAAAGTCCATATCGATATCTGGCATGGAAACACGCTCGGGATTCAGGAAGCGCTCAAAATAGAGCGCATACTTCATCGGGTCGATATCGGTAATGTGCAGGCAATAAGAAACCATGCTCCCCGCCGCGCTGCCGCGCCCGGGGCCTACCGGCACTCCCGCGCTCTTAGCGTAGCGGACAAAATCCCTGACTATGAGGAAATAGTCGGTAAAGCCCATGCTCTCAATTATATTCTGCTCATACTTCAGGCGTTCCCTGTATTCCTCGCAGCCCTCACCGTAACGCTCCGCAAAGCCCTCGTCGCACAGCTCCCTGAGATAGGAAAAGCTGTCGTAACCCTCCGGGAGCTTGTATTCGGGCAGATGATACTTACCAAAGGTGAATTCAACGTTGCATCTCTCGGCAATTTTAGCCGTATTCTCCACAGCCTCCGGATATTCCGGAAAAAGGTCTGCCATTTCTTCAGACGAGCGCAAATAGAAGTTACGCGGCTCGTAGCGCATTCTGTTCTCGTCATCCACGGTCTTGCCGGTCTGTATACACAAAAGCACGTCGTGCGCCTCGGCGTCCTCTTTTTTGAGATAGTGCGCATCGTTCGTCACGACCAACGGCAGGCCGGTTTCCTCATGAAGACGCAAAAGCCCCTTGTTGACGACTGCCTGCTCTCGGATGCCATGATCTTGAAGCTCAATGTAAAAATGCTCGGGACCGAAAATGTCAGATAGTGTTAAGGCATATTCCTTTGCACCGTTGTAGTTTCCCTCTCTGATACGGCGAGGTATCTCACCGGCAAGACAGGCGGAGAGTGCGATCAGACCCTCGTGGTGCTCACGAAGCAGCTCCAGGTCTATGCGAGGTTTGATATAGAAGCCCTCGACATGCGCCATAGAAACAAGATATGAAAGGTTACGATAGCCTGTTTCGTTTTCACACAGCAGCACCAGATGCCGGGCCTCGCTGTCAAATTCGTGCTGTTTGTCGAACCGGGTTCTCGGAGCGACATAGACCTCGCAGCCGATTATCGGCTTGACGCCCTCAGCCTTGCAGGCGCGATAAAAGTCGATCACGCCGTACATTACGCCGTGATCGGTTATAGCGCAAGCCTCTTGCCCCATGGACTTTACCAGCTTGGGCAGGTCACGGATTCGGCAAGCTCCGTCGAGAAGGCTGTATTCCGTATGAACATGTAGATGAACGAACGACATTTTATCCCTCGTTTAGTATCTGTTCCGCAAGCTCCGCCGCGGAAGCGATCATCACCCCGCAGTGGCCCTTGATGCCAAGTGCTCTGACGGCTTCGCTCGGCTCTTCCTTTTCATTTTTCAAAAGCTCGCTGCAGCGCAGAGCGCCGAACTGCTCGGCAAAACGCTTCTGAAACTCCTTTGACTTGGCGGCAGCTGCACGCTTCG
Organism: Oscillospiraceae bacterium; assembly: GCA_017620315.1. Taxonomy (GTDB): domain Bacteria; phylum Bacillota; class Clostridia; order Oscillospirales; family Oscillospiraceae; genus Hominicoprocola. The sequence goes on from JAFZQQ010000406.1 coordinate 16,016, forward strand.
CGGCGGCCGGTTCG
>JAFZQQ010000407.1 GCA_017620315.1 Oscillospiraceae bacterium
GTCGCAGCCATTGAAAAGCACCACGAGGAGCGCTATCGCGCACTGCTGAAGAATGTGGAGCTGCAGCAGGTATTTGCCAGAAGCGAGGTCAAGGTCTGGGAGTGCCGCAACTGCGGCCACATCGTCGTCGGCACGCAGGCACCCGAGATATGCCCGGTCTGCGCACACCCGCAGAGCTACTTTGAGCTCAACGCCGAAAACTACTGATCGTCGGAGGATCGCCTGAAGCGCTTGCGCTTCGGATGGAAAGATCATGCAGGAAAACGCAAGGGCAGCATTGTTTGAAAGCGCAAGTGTTCCGTCCGCGCTGGCGCGGATGGCGTTGCCGACGGTTGTGAGCCAGCTGATCACGCTGATCTACAACATTGCGGACACTTGGTTCATCGGACGTACGAACAACCCATATATGGTTGCGGCGTCCTCGCTGGTGCTGACGGTGTTTCTCATGTCAGCCGCGCTGTCCAACCTGTTCGGCGTCGGCGGCGGGAGCCTCGTCGTTCGCCTACTGGGGAGGAAACGGGAGGATGAGGCGCGAAGCGCGGCGTCACTCAGCCTGACGATGGCGGCGGGTGCGGCTCTCCTGTACGCCGTGCTTACGCTGTCGTTTATGGATCCGCTGCTGCGGCTGTTGGGCGCAAGCGACAACACCATCGGCTTTGCGCGCCAGTACCTTTTGTGTGTGACAGTGATCGGCGCGCTGCCGACGGTGCTTTCCATCGTTGCCGCGTCGCTGCTTCGCAGCGTGGGGTATGCGCGGGAGGCGGCGTTTGGGCTTGGGATGGGCGGTATCCTGAACATCGCCCTCGACCCGCTCTTTATGTTTGTGCTCCTGCCAGACGGCTTTCAGGTCCTGGGAGCGGGTCTTGCGACGATGCTCTCCAACCTCGCATCGTCTCTCTACTTTTTTGCGGTGTTCCGCCGCGTAGAGCGGGAGAGTGTGTTGTCTATCCCACGCAGGATCGAGCGGATCGAGCCGGATTCCATGCGCTCACTGTTCTCGGTGGGCGTTCCCGCCGGGCTCAGCCTGCTTCTGTTCGACCTTACCAACATTGTCATCAATCGGCTCTCCGCATCTCACGGAGACATCGAACTGGCGGCGATGGGGATCGTGCTGAAGGTCGAGCGCCTGCCGCTGAATATCGGGATCGGCATCTGCCTTGGCATGGTGCCGCTGGTCGGTTACAATTACGCCGCGCGGAACCACGAACGGATGAACGCGTTTTTCGCGGCCGCACGCACGGCTGGTCTCGCGGTGGCGGCCATATGCGTGGCGCTTTACCGCATGTTTGCCCCGCAGCTGATTCGCGCCTTTATCGAGGACGCGGATACGGTACGCTATGGGACGCAGTTTCTGCAGGCACGCTGCTTTGCGCCGCCATTTATGTTTCTGAGCTTCCACATTGTCCACTTCATGCAGGCGGTGGGTCGGGGGAGAGCGTCGTTTTATCTTGCCGTGATCCGGCAGTTGTGCCTCAATATCCCCATATTATTCCTCTTTAATGCGATTTTCGGCATGGCTGGCATTGTGTGGACGCAGATGACGGCGGATATCCTTAATACGGCGGTTTCGTATATCATCTATTACCGCGTTCTGCGGGAGATCACAAATCAGGAAAGGAAAACTGTACCATGAATTTTCGGGATGTTATCAAGGATCGGTATTCGTGCAAGAAGTTCTCTGACCGGCAGATCGAGGAGGAAAAGCTGACCGCCATCCTGGAAGCGGGACGGCTGGCACCGACCGCCAAGAACCTGCAGGAGCAGCGGGTCTATGTGCTTCGGTCCGCCGACGCCCTTGCCCAAATCGACGCCGCCACGCCGTGCCGCTACGGAGCGCCGACGGTGCTGGTCGTTGCGTTTGACAGTCTCAATGTCTTTGTCTACCCCGGCGAAGAGCGCGATTCCGGCGTGGAAGACGCAACCATCGTTGCGACCCATATGATCCTGTCGACGGCTGACGAAGGCATCGACAGCTGCTGGGTCAATTACTTTGATCCGGATCAACTGGCGAAAGCGCTCGGCTTGCCGGAAAATGAAAAGGTTTTGATGGTGTTGGATCTGGGATATGCCGCCGAAGGTACGGGCCCGCTTCCGAACCACAGCAGCCGGAAGCCGCTGAGCGAAACGGTCGCGTATCTGTGACGGCAATCCGGCGCAAAACGTGCTGCGGGGAGACAAGGAACATGACGATCAAAGAGGTGTGCAAACAATACGGAATTACTGCAGACACGCTGCGATACTACGAGCGGGTCGGCGTGATCCCCGCGGTCAAGCGCACAGCGGGCGGCATCCGGGTGTATGACGAAGAGGCCGTCCGCTGGGTAGAAAGTGCCATCTTCATGCGAAACTCCGGCGTTCCCGTTGACGCCCTTGTGGAGTATGTACGGCTCTTTCAGGAGGGCAGCGGTACGTTTTGTGAGCGGAAGGAGTTGCTGGAGAAGGTGCGCGCGGACGTGCAGGCAAAGATAGACGGTTACAGAGAGGCGCTATGGCGTTTGGATTACAAGATCTCCCGCTATGACGAGGCGATCCGCACCGGTGTACTTACATGGGACAAGGCGTCGCTTTCGGAGGAAAATGCGGGAGACGAAACATGATTTGAGGGGGATAAGCCATGGAAAAAGCTAAAGTCTATTTTACCGATTTTCGCACGCAGATCGGCGTGAGTCAGGGAGATAAGCTGCAAAAACTCATTCGCAGGGCGGGCATTGGAAGTGTTGATTTCGAGGGTAAGTTCGTGGCGATCAAGATGCATTTCGGAGAGCTGGGAAATTTCTCTTATCTGCGTCCGAATTATGTCAAGGCAGTCGCCGACGTTATTCGCGAGCTGGGCGGAAAGCCGTTTTTGACGGATTGCAACACGCTCTATCCAGGCAGCCGCAAGAACGCAGTCGACCATCTCTATAACGCCGAGGTCAACGGCTTTAACAGCGTGACGACGGGCTGTTACGTCATCATTGCGGACGGCTTGAAGGGAACGGACGAGGCCGCCGTCCCCGTGCCGAACGGAGAATACTGCAAGGAGGCGCTGATCGGGCGCGCACTGTACGACGCAGATGTGATCATCTCGCTCTCACATTTCAAGGGACATGAGATGACCGGCTTCGGCGGCGCGATCAAGAATGTCGGTATGGGCGGCGGCAGCTGCGCGGTGAAGATGCAGCAGCACTGCGACGGCAAGCCTGTCGTGAACGCGTCGCTGTGCCGCGCCTGCAAACAATGCGCGAAAGAGTGTGGCTCGGACGCGATCTCGTACGAGAGCGGCAAGGCGGTGATCGATCAGGATCTGTGCAAGGGCTGCGGCCGGTGCATCGGCGCCTGCGCGTTCGACGCGATCAGCACCGAGCAGGACACGGCGCTTGAGACGCTGTGTGCCAAAATGGCTGAGTACACGGCGGCGATCGTGAACGGTAAGCCGGCGTTCCATATCAGCCTTATTATGGACGTGTCGCCAAACTGCGACTGCCACAGCGAAAACGACGCGCCGATCCTGCCGAATATCGGGATGCTCGCGTCCTTTGACCCGGAGGCGCTCGATCAGGCGTGCGCCGACCTCTGCCTCGCGGCAGAGCCGGTGCGCAACAGCCAGTTGGGCGACCATCTGGCGAGCGAAGGCTGGCACTGCCATCATGACCATTTTCTCGACAACAACCCGAACGTCCACTGGAGGGAAACGTTGGAGCACGGCGAGAAGATCGGCCTCGGCACGCGGGAATACGAGCTGATCAGGATGTGAAGAACAGGGGGAGCAGAACGGAAATCAACTTTGGCGTCATTGCGCAACAGGCCGTCCCACATCTTCGCGGAGGGGAAAGCGACACGCTGTTGAGAACCTGCTGCGCCGTTTGGAGGACATCACCGAGTATATACCCAACGAGACATAGAAATACCGTGCAGCAGTAAAGTCGCACGGTATTCTTGCTTAAGTGGCGGCAATTATTATCACTGGCGCAAATATTCCCGTGGATGCAGCCATGTCTTCCGGTAACTATACAGAGGTTCCTTGGGAGCAATAATCGATCATCACTCCGAAGATACGGATGCCGGCCGACTCTTTAGGTCTGTCGGCGTCCTAATTATTTCGGTGGTGCTGCCAAAGCACAGCAATCATATCTTCGCGTAAGCGCCTATTACAAGGCTGATATTTATCGAACGCTCTGCAATGAGACTCGCTTCATTAGCAGGATTTTGAGTGGGATTGACCTCGTATTAGCAGGAGCATGATTTTTATTAGCAGGAAACCAAAAATCTTGCTAATAATATTAGCAGGCTTTTGAGGGAGTCTTACGCTTCCAGTCCGACTTTGTTCGGTGGCGTCACCTGACAGCAGTTTTGAAGCAAAAAAGAAAACCGCTCAAAAATGTTGCAATTTCAACGATTTTTGGAGCGGTTTTGGTACGCCTGATGCGATTCGAACGCACGACCCCCAGAGTCGGAGTTATCAGGCACTCCCCCGAAACGCTGGTTTTATGCGGTTTTCACGGTGCCTTGCACCGTATCCAGAACCTCTTGAAAACGGCGCGAACCCTTTTGCTGAAAGGACTCGCGCCTATTTCGTAAAATAGTAGTCAAGCAGTAGTCAGGGATTCTGCTGAACCTCTCCCGTGCTTTGTTACCCTCCGATTTCTTTCGGCAACAGCTCGCATCAGCGCATTATACTGCTCTGGCGTTGCAACAGGGTCAATCGGCGGGTTGTCCTCATCAAGAGATTCCGGCAGGTTACGAGCCGCTTCGATCATGGCGATTTCTTCGTCAGAAAGCTTGGTGCCGCGTTTCAAGGCAAAGTGCACCTCTTTTCCCATAACATTTGCCTCCTCACCGTTAATAGCGTCCAATCAGATGGAATGGATGCGTCGCATGAACTGTATCCAAGCACAGGCGGCAAACACCGTCCGCACAAATCCAATGTCCGGGTACGTTCTTGCAAAACCGCTCGCCGGTCAGTGCATGGGAGTGTGTCTTTGTCCCAGCCAGCTTTCCATGTCCCCCGAGCTGTAAATGACATCCGTGACGGTCACGGTGTCGTCTTCCACCAGATAGAACACCGAGTATTTGTCGACAAGCATCCGATGCAGCTTCAGACGGATACACGGCTCGAACTGTGGAATGCCGTAGCGCAGCGGCATCTTGTCGAGCGACAAAATCTCCTTTGCTATCGCATCGTACAACTTTCCCGCCCGTTCCGGATCGCCAAAACGGTCTTTCGTGTAGCGGTAGATGTCATCCATGTCGGCAAGCGCGGGCAGCGTGATGTCAATGAAGTATTCCTTCATCTATTCGCCCTATGCTCCGCGAACGCTTCCGCCGCGCGGCGCACCTGCCCCCTTCTGGCGGCCTCCACGCCGCGTTCGAGCTTTGAAACAAATTCCTCTTCTGTCATTAAGTCCGCGTTCACGGACACGGGCGCAGGCGGAAGCTGCACGGGGAACGGTAGCCCGCCGGTCAGCGTGATCTGCTTGAGAAACATATCCATCGCCGTGGACATGGACAGGCCGAGTCGACTCAGGATATCCTCCGCCGCAGCCTTTGACTCGGGATCGACTCGAAGGTTGAGCGTTGCTGTTTTCGCCATCGCACACCACTCCTTTCACTTGTGATTGTAATGTATTATGCGTTACAAGTCAAGAGCCATTCATAAAAGTTGGGACGAAGCGGTTCGTTATGCAACCACGAAATTTGTGCAGCTGTTAAACGCATCGAATTCGATACGTTTAACAGCCTTCCTATTCAACCGCCCTGCTCACTCGCAAACCGATCTTCTATTTTGACATTCAGCGCGTCTTGCGATATCACGCGCTCTTCCACGATGTCCTGCTCGCTTTTTACGAGAACAATGCCAATCTCATCAGTTGTCAGTTCATCCCACGTCTTCGGTGAAATGGCATCGCCATTCTTCACACTTTTTCAGGCGGGAAACAGCCTTGCTCGTAAGCTTTGCGGGCAGCCGCTTCGATAGCTGCCTTTGCCTCTTCATCCGCACTTGCCCAGCTGACGTCTCTTTCACGGCAGAGGGCAAAAAGAATTGCATAAAAGCGCTCCTCCTCAGGCTCTCTCCGGCAATACCATTCCGCATCAGATGAAAAGGAATCTCTCTTCTCTGCCACATCCGTCCCTCCCCACCTGTTTCTGGTCATACTCAGTATAGCTCAGCTTTCCGCCGCAGACAACTCATTTTCGCTCTATTGCCCAAGTTGTTTCTCTCGACTTGCTGCCGCAAGCGTGATATGTTGCTGTTGCCAACGCGGAGGGAGGCGAAAACGGCCTATGGCGAGCGTCAAGAAGATCAGCGAACGGA
>JAFZQQ010000408.1 GCA_017620315.1 Oscillospiraceae bacterium
CGCGTCGGCATACCACGCTTCGTCCTTCACGTCGGAAAACGGTGCCTTGCCGTCAACGGCAGGGCTTCCCGCCAGACGATAGAGGATCGCGGTCAGCATTGCGCGGCTGACGGGGGCGGACGGGGCGAACACGGTCTCGCTGACGCCGTCCATCAGCCCGTTCTCCACGCAGAAACGCACTCCGTGCGCGAACCACTCGCCGCCGCAAACATCCGAAAACGCCCTCTCGGGGGCTTGAGGCAGCTGAGAAGCAAGCGTATCGGCAAAGCGAAGCAGCTCCTCACTGCCGGCAGAGCGCGCCCACTTCCTGAGAACGCTGATCTTGCTGAGCGCATTCATCACATAGGGGTGATCCGCGTCCGCGCCCTGCGGGATCTTATTGAGGCTCCCCACCGCCATGTCCGCCGTCAGGTCGAGAAGCTGGCCGGATATATCCGCGTCCGTGTCCATGCCGATCGAGAGGATCTGCGCGACGAAGCCCAGCGTGGACGCGGTGTAGCATTTGCCCGAAAAGCCGTTCGAGTCCGCTGCCGGATCGATGATCGGCGAATTGATCTTGTTGGTGAGGTACGCGACCACCAGCTCACGGGAGGGGTCGATCATCACGAGCGTCCCCGTCCAGCCCTGATGCCCGATCGTATCGGAGGGGGCCTGCGTGCCGAAGTACCACACGCGCTTGTCGTCGCCCTCGCGCCACCAGCCGAGGCCCCACTGCCCGTAGTCAAGGGACTTTGGCGCGGTGAACAGGTCGAGCACGTCCTGAGAGAAGAACCTGTGCTCCCCATAGCCGCCCGTGAGCATCACGCTCGCGAGCCTGGCGAGATCGGCCGCGTTGGAGAACAGCCCTGCATGGCCTGAGACGCCATCCATGCAGTACCACGCCTTTTCATCGTGCACCTGCCCCTGAAGCGTCTCCGTGCGGACGCCGTCGAAAAAGAAGCTTCTGTCTCTGGTGTTGCCGCAAAGCTCCGTCGCGGCGCAGTCGTCCGCGGCAAAGCCGTTTTCAAGCGGCAAGAACGTCATGTGCTCAAGACCCAGCGGCGCGTAGAAGGTCTCTTTCATATACGCGTCGAGCCGCATTCCCGTCAGCTTCTCCACCACATAGGTGAGCAGCATATAGTCCACGTCGGAGTAGACTGTCTTCGTCCCCGGCTCATATTGGAGCGGCGTTTTGAAGATCGCTTTCAGCGTTTCCTCGCGCGTGACCGCGTAGCAGGGGTTGACGCCCGGCTCCGCGTCGGTGAACTCCATCGTGAATTTCGGGTTATAATACGCCGGCCCCGCCGGGAAACCCGCCTGATGGCGGAGGATATCCTTCACGGTCAGCGCCCGCTTCCACGCCTTCTGCGTCTCGACGTCGGGAGGATTTTCCACGCCCTTGTAAGCGCGGTCCAGCGTGTCCTCAGCAAACGCGTCGCCCAAGATCTCTGTAATGGGCGTGTCGATGTCGAGCTGCTTGTCCGTCACAAGCTTTTGAACGGCGTAGTTGATGGAAAACATCTTCGTCACGCTCGCGAGATCGTACAGCGTATCCGTTGCGGCGAGGGGAGCGTCCGTTTTTCGCGTGCCGTCCGGCTCGTAGCTGTTGACCTTGCCCCAGGCGTTTTCATAGACGAGACGTCCGTTTTTGACCACCGCGAGCTGCGCGCTCGTGAAGCCGTGCTCGACGTCCGAGGCGATAAGGTCGGAAATGAGCTGAAGCGTCTCCGCCCGGACGCCCTCCATGCCATCCTCCGCCTCTTCCACGGTGGGATAGGGAATATAAGCCGTGACGGCGTTCTTCAGGCCAAGCGGCAGGATATTGGAGACCTGCAGCGTGTTCACACCGTTTTCGGCGACCGCGGAGAAATCGACCGTCCATGCGCCTGCGCCGACGGCGGACGTGTCAAAGCGGCAGCCGTTGATATAGAGGGAAAAGCTTTCGACCTCATCGGAGACCTCGAGCCAAAGGGTACCCTGCCCGTGCCAGAACCGGAAGCTCACCATGCTGTTCATCGCGAGCGTATCGTCGGTATAGCCCTTCCAGTCCGGAAACGACGCCTTTTTTTGCCATGGATGATCGGGTATCGCCACCGCGGCGATGATCGTTGCGCTGTCGCTCAACTCTGCGGCTGCAGGCTGGAAGCACAGACCTCCGCACAGCAGCGTAAGCGCCAGCAGGATGCTGACGGTCCTTGTTCTTTTGCTTCTCACAACGGTCCCTCCTTAGTCTTTTGGCCGGGAGCATTCGGGCTGCCCTCGGAAAACATCCGCTTACGCGGCGCTGTAGTAGACCTCTCCGCTTTCGATGGTGAATGAAACGAACTCCGAGAGATAATAGTCGCCGTAAATATCTTCAATGCAGAAGGCGTACAGATAATTGCCGTCTTCCATGACGTCATAGTATACCTCAGGCTCTCCCGAGAAGGTATATTCCATACCGTTGTAGACGGATTCGTCACCGTTTTCATTCGAATAAGAGTAATAGACCGGTATGATGACGTCACCGCTGCTGAGCTTGATGAGGTTCCTCGCCGCCGCGCCGCTCTCGTCCACGCCGTCCCACGCGCCCTCTATCGTCATTGTGCCGGCGGCATAATCCAGCTTGAGGCGAAGATTTGTTTCCTCACCGTTCAGCAGGATGGGTGAGGTATAGATCGTATACTCCTGATTGTTCTCAACAATGTAAGTGGCAAGATTCTGACCGTCAGGAAGCGAGATCCACCAGCCGTCAAAGGCGTCCGCAAACCTGCCGGTACTCCAGTCGCTCTGCAGATCGTAGGTCTGACCGAGCTCGATGATGTCTTTTCCGTCTTCGGAAAGCTGATAAACGATGCCGCAGACGTCCGCGGCGGCGTCATAGCCTTTCTCGTCAAGCTCGAACCAGAAGCTTCCGTTCTCGTCGACGTGCGGGGAGGTGGCAAAGGTTATGTGCTGGCTCTCGCCAGTCTGCGAATAGCCGTCCAGATAATCCCAGTGCCCTTCACTGCTCGCGCCGCCCCAGTTCCATTCGCCCGACTCGTCAAACAGCTGTGTGCTGTCATAAGAACTGATATCATCGACGGCGCCGCGCTGCTTCAGACGGTCGATAAATGCAAGGTAATAGGGGCTGGGGCATACTGCTCCGAAGATGGAGAGCTCCTGCGAGCCCATGATGCGCAGCGGATAGTACATCGAAATGCCGGACGCATTCTCATGCAGATAGCCGTTTTTGGAGCATATGACCGCGTTTTTGATTGCCGTGATAACCGCGCTCGCGCTCCCGGCGCTGTCGGCGCAGCCGGCGATCAGTGCGCGCATGTCCACCATGTTCGTATAGCCCTCGAACTTGCTGTTGCCGCCGAAGTTTTCGGCATTGTTGATCTCGCGTACCATCGCGGCGCATTTTGCGTCGTCCTCGGCGGCGGCGAACATCTGACACGCAAAGTCATTGAAGGCAACAAGCAGGTCGTTGATCCGGCTGAGGTCTATCACCGAAAGCGTGCAATCGATCTCCTCGCCGGTTTTGCTGCACGACTCATAGAAGCTGTCGCAGATAACGGGGCCGAGCCATGTCAACTCTGCGCCCGGATTTGCGGCAATGTAGCCGCCGATGGCGGTGTAGTCCCAGCCGCCTCCGGGCTCCAGCTCCTCCGAGGCTACCATGTAATCGGCGTAGGAAGCGACCACGTTTGCCAATTCGACCGTTCCCATCAGGCAGGCGTCAAAGCCGATGAAATCGAAACGGCGTTTCGCCGAAGAGCATCCTTCATACAGCGCGGAGTCGATATCCAAGAGATCGAGGGAGCTCCTGCCGTGCACCTCGTCGAAGCACACGCCTGAAATGCTTCCGCCGCCGTGATTCCAGAATATAAGACCCATTTGCTCGGAGGCGTAGTTTTCAAGACCCCAGCGCAGAAATGCGCCAAGCGTATCGCTGCTGCCCATATCGGCAAGCGGCTGCTCGTCGACAAGCTGCATTGTGCCGTCCTGAATGACGAACCTCTGAAGCTTGTCGCTGTCAACAATGTCGTTTTGCCATTGCGCCGTTCCGCCGGTCTGCACAACGAAGCGCACAGCGTCACCGCTTGTACCGTCGATCATCTCCTGCAGATCGTCGGTGGCGCCCTTGTACTTGGTTTCAAGGTCTGTGCCGCAAAGATAGACAAAGATCGTCCAAACGCCCTCGTCTCCGATGTCGCCTCCGCTCAGGTCGGCGCGCTCGATCGACAGCTTTCCCGTCTCAATGTCGACAGTCATGCTCAAGCCCTGTCCGGAAACCGCATCGGCGCCGCTGCTGCCTATGCCTGCGGCTTCGGTTTTTTGAGGCTCAGTCGTCTGAGCGGGCACATCCTCCGCCTCGCCTCCGCAGCCGGCAATGCTTAATGCCATCAAAAATGCAAGAAGCAGGGACAGCAATCTCCTGCTCACAACCTTGCCGGACATTTGCCTTCCGGAGCTCTTTTTTCCACCCATAGCAATACCCCTTTCATATGTCATTTACACCAGCACGGGATACGGCTTTTTGCACTCGTGGCACCAGTACAGTGCTGCCCGTACGCCCCCGGATTCGCACTCGGCAGTGAACGGATAGCCCTCTGCCGTATGATTGCAGTTCGGGCACCAGCGAGGGCTGTGGGATACCCTGCGCCCTGCCCATTCCGTGATCGCGGTATTCACACCGCCGGAGATCATTTCCAGCGCCTCGTCAGCCAGCTCGGCGCAGCTCGTCTTCTTACCACGGCGCTGCGGAAACTCCCGGATGGTAAACGTCAATAGCTCAATAAGATTGGTACATGGCCGGTCTTCGGACCGGCTTTTTCTATACACAAA
>JAFZQQ010000409.1 GCA_017620315.1 Oscillospiraceae bacterium
AGGCTCCATCTTTACCACGAGGTCGATCCCGCTCTCGGGCTTCACCGCGCCGACGCCGTAGATGTGCCGGACGTTGATGACGCCGATGCCGCGCAGCTCCATGTAATAGCGGATCATCTCCGGGGCGTTGCCGTGCAGGCGACCGTGGGTCACGAGCTTGATCTCCACGGCGTCGTCCGCAATCAGACGGTGCCCGCGCTTGATGAGCTCCAGCGCCGTCTCGCTCTTGCCGATGCCGCTGTCTCCCATCAGCAGCACGCCCTCGCCGTAAATCTCCACCAGTACGCCGTGGGTAGTGATGCGCGGCGCGAGATGACGGTGCAGGGAGCTGATGAGATCGGCCATGATATCGGAGGTGTCCACGTCGGTCAAAAACAAATTGCGGTCGTGCTTGACGGCCATCTCCACACACTCCGGCGAGGGCTGTACGCCGTGACAGATCACCAGACCCGCAATATCGTAGGACATGAAGCGATCATAAGCGGCGCGGCGCTCCTCCGAGGAGAGGGAGCCGAGATAAGTGCTTTCGACGCGCCCGATCAGCTGCAGCCGGTGCGGGTCGAAATAGTTGTAAAAGCCCGTCAGCTGCATGGCCGGACGGTTGACGTCGGCGGTGGTCAGCACGGCGCTGTCGTAATCCTTGGCGGTGTGCAGCGGCTTGAGATGGTGCTCGGAAATGACGGTGCTGAGCTTGACGGTATACTTGCTTTTCATCGCGAGAACCCCCTTTAGTATCGTATTCTTTATTATACCCGCTGATGCCTGCTTTGGCAACAATTTTCACGCACCCGGGCGTGTAATTTTCGACCCGGCGTTCGGCGCGCGGCGGGCGGGCGCGGCAACTTGTTGCGCAAAGCAGGGCATCTTATTCCCAAGGTATTGCTATTTCGCGCGGTTTTGCTATACTGCAAGCGGAAAGGCGGTGGACGAATGAAAATACGGATATCCGTTTCCCGTGAAAAATACGACGCGGTGAAGGAATATTTGGAGGCCCGCGGCGTTGAGATTGGAGACGACGCTGAATATCTCATCACCGAGGCGTCCGGCTACCCGGACTTTCTTTCCGTTCGCAGTGAAAAAAGGGAACGACTGAATTTGACGGTAAACGAGGTGCTGTTTATAGAGGCGTTTGGAAAGGACATAGAGGTGCATACCGACGGGGAGACCTATTATGCCCAGGAGAGAATGTATCAGCTGGAACGCATTTTGGATCCGAAGGAGTTTATCCGCGTCAGCAAATCGGTCATAGTCTCCCGGCGGCACGTCAAAAAGATCCGTCCAATGCTGTCCAAAAAATTCGTTCTCATCTTGACAAACGGCACAAAGGTTGATGTGACGAGAAGCTATTATGACGGCTTTCGCCGTTTTTTCAACATTTGATTGAAGGAGGAAAGAAAAATGTACGCCATTTCATTTTTTTTGATCACTTTGTTCGTGGGTGCGGTAATCATATCTGTTGGGCTTCTCGCCTACAACAGGCGCGCCAACAAAATTGCAAGGGGCGAGCTTCACGACAGACACAGCCAGATCCCCGACCCCGGAACCACGCTCAACGCCGTCTACCGGGTCGTGCTGATGGTTTTCGTTGTGATAGCGTTGATCAATATCAGCACGCTGCATGAAAATCTCAACAGCATGCAGCACAGCATCAATCTCCTTCGCTCCAATGAGCACGAGTTGTATATGCTGCGGGATATCGTGGAACAAAACAGCAAACGGGTGGAAAGCGTGTCCTTTGCGTGTTCAGATCTCGACGCCGATCACAGAACGGGAAAAATCAGCTTTACCGCATCGCTGAAGGAGTATTCGGAGGATACGACCGTAATGTTGCAGGTCAGCGGGCAGCGCATAGCCCTTGACCGGCTCGCCCCGGGAACTTATGGAACGACCTTCACCGCCGATATCTTTCAAGCGTATACGGAGCCCAGGCTCCATATCGTGGATGGAGACAAGACCGTCGTGGAGCCTGTCTACGATGCTTTTCCGGAGTGGATTTTTTGGGATTTTCTGCCGATGCCGGGCATACAAGCCAACTGGCACTTCGTTGAACGCTTTGGAAAAGTGAGCTACCAGGGAGACTTTTTTATCGGCGCAGAGCATCTGGAGGATATAGAAGCCGTGTCTCTCACTTGTTTAAGCGGCGGCCGGGAGCTCAGGACAATAGATGTCACAGAGGAAACGCTGAGCCATGAAGCGATTACCCTGGAAAAAGTACTGAAGGGACTGAAGCTGGAGCGGGATCTGTGTTTTCGGATCGAGCTTGTGACAAAGAGCGGCTTCAAGATCACGGATCAAGCGCTCGCGTTTGGCCGCAGCGACGCTCCCGACGCAGAGGGCTTTACGCAGATAAAGGATCTGAACGGAGACTTCCTGTGGGAAGTCAGATAAAGGAAAGAAAAAAGACAGCCCTTGCACAAGGCCGAGATGCCTGTGCAAGGGCTGTGTTTTCCGTTGCTGCTTATGTAGCGGCGGCGACAAAGGCGCGAAAGATCGCGCGGCAGCTCTCGTCGCGGCGAAAGGCGTATTCCGGATGCCACTGCACCGCCCAGCAGAAGCGCTGCTCCGGCGCCCAGACGGCCTCGATCAGCCCGTCCGGCGAGACGGCCATTGCCCGAAGGCCGGGCGCGAGGGTGCGGATGGCCTGATGGTGGTAGCTGTTGACAGCGAGAGCATCCCTGCCCAGCAGCGCGTGCAGGGGCGTGTCCGGCAGCACGCGGAGGCTGTGCCGGGGCTCGTCGTAGGGCGGGCGCTGGGTGTGCGGCACCTCGGAGGGGTGCTGCAGCGGAAGATCCTGATACAGCGTACCGCCGAGCGCGGCGTTTAATAGCTGCAGTCCGCGGCAGATGCCGAGCACGGGTTTATCCTGTTTGAGCGCGCAGGACAGAACCTGCGTCTCCAGCTTGTCCCGCTTGTCACAGGGCAGGATCACTGCGCCGGGCAACGGCGTCTCGCCGTAGAGCGCCGGAGATACGTCGTGTCCGCCGGTCATCAAAAAGCCGTCGCAGAGCGCGCACAATCGCGCGATCTCCGCCGGATCCTCCGTAAATGGGAAGATCAGCGGCAGACCGCCGGCCTCATACACGCCGTCCATATAGCCGGGCAGCATCCAGAAGCTGTCCTTGTCGTCGTCACACAGGGGCATGACGCCAATCAGCGGTTTCATGTGTTTCACCTCTCGTAATCTGCCGGGTCAAGATGCTCCAGCAGATCGTTTTTCTCCTCGTCCTCGCCGACGAGTGTGCGCGCCAGACCGAAGCGATGGCTGTCCAGCGGCGAGCCAAAGGAATAGACCTGAAAGGCCCATTGCTGCTGGGACAGATGCTTGCCGTAGGCCTCTACCGCAACCTCATAGGCCGTGCGTCCGCCAAAGGCCTCCAGCGGCGTTTCATAGTCGAGCACCGTGGGCTCCTCGCCGTAAAGATGCAGATAGAGCTTGGGCGTGTCCCAGACGCCGTACTGCGCCGCGCTCTCGGGATACTGCGTCTCGTCCGCCGCGGCCGGCACGGTGTCCAGCAGGGAGCGCGCGGTCAGAATATGCGCCCCGTGGCCGTACTCACCGTTGTAGTCGTGGCTGACGATGACCAGCGGGCGGAATCGGCGGATCATCTCCACCTGAAAGCGCGCAAAGTCCTCGCCGTAGACGTAGATGGCGTCGGAGTAGTTGTTGACCAGGGTATCGCGCAGACCGCTGGTGACGGGGTAGTGGCGCTGTCCCGCTGTCCACAGGCCGTTGAGCAGCTCGTGACAGCGGTGGCGCTCGGTGCCGATATAGGGAGAGGTCATGTAAGCGACCTGCACCGCAAGCCCCCGTCCCGCGCCGTAGCCGGGGATGATACCGCCGAAGAAGATATATTCGTCGTCGGAGTGCGCCGAAAACAGCAGAACGTCGGCTCTCTCCCAGGGCTCCTCCCATTGCTGTACCCAGTCGGGCGGAAAGCCCGGCGTAAAGGCGTAGACGTCGCACAAGGTGAGATCCGCCTCGCCCGGCAGCTGCAGATAAAAGTCCTCTGCCGGCGCGTCCAGATGCACCCACTCGTGCAGAAAACCCTGCTGTCCGCAGGCGACGGCGCCGCTGTCCGTTCGGATTTCACAGGGGATCGGGTGCTCATACCAGACCAGATACACGCCCGCGACCGGGCGGTCGGCATGCACGTTTAGGCGGCTGCCCGCCGGGAGCTTGACAAAGCTTAAATAGTTGTCGTCCAGCAGCATGTCGTTCAGCACCTGCTCGTCCAGCGTCAGCCGCGCCTGCTCGGCGGGCGGCTCCGGTGTGGGCTCGGGCGTGGGCTCCGGGGTCGGCTCCGGCGTGGGCTCCGGGGTCGATTCCGGGGTCGGCTCCGGCGTGGGCGTTGGCTCGCCGCGGGACGTACAACCGACGGCC
>JAFZQQ010000410.1 GCA_017620315.1 Oscillospiraceae bacterium
CGGTTCAGATGCCCGCCGAACACCTCGCCCCTGTCGTTTCCCGCGCTCATGTGGATGTGCGCGTAATACGCCCCGTCCATCGTGCTCACGGTTCCCGTCAGGGACACGATCTCATAGGCGCCCTCAAACCGATTGGAATAGTATTTCTTCTCCGCCGTGTTGTAGACGCCCACCGTAAAATCGTTCAGCGCGCCCAGAGCGCTGACCTCGGCAAGCCTGACATTTTCCCGCTCCGAGACGATTTGAAGCTGCTCAAGGATCTCCTCTCCCCTGTCCATGCGTACGATCAGCGTGTCCTGAAATCTCCTGTAATCCATCGTTATCCTCCAAAAAAATTATTGATGGCATCGAGCCATGTTACAGCCGGTAGCGCTCAAGCAGATCGCTGTAATAGCGGAACTCCTCCTGTATGCAGCGCGCCATATCGAGGACATACTGCGGTTGCCGCGCATCCCTGCGGAACGCGAGCTGAACGGTATAGCCAGGAACGTCCCGGATCAGCAGGCTGTGGCATTCGGGGGGAAGGGAGCGCCGCTCCCGGATCTGCTCGAAGATGCTCAGCGGGTTGATGATCGCAATTCCACTGCCGCAGCAGGCCGCATGATAAAGCGCGGTCTGCTGTGAGCTTTCCAGCAGGACCTTTGGCAAAATGCGCTTGCGGAGAAACAGCTCGTCTAAGGCGGAGCGGATGCGGTTGCCGGATGGGAGAAGGAGCATGGGCAGCGCGTTGAGCTCCTCCAGAGCAACGCCGGAATCCTGATAGCGTTCCAGCCGCTGCCGCCAGTCCTCCGGAAAATGCTTCCGGAGCAGCGCTTCGTTCAAAACGCATTGCAAGCGCTCCTCCATCAGGGGGAGGAGCGTCAGATCCTCATTTTCCGCCAGCTCAAGCCCCACCATAATGTCGAGGGCGTTGGACTGCAATTCCGCGAGCAGCTTGCCTGTCATCCCCTCATGCAGCCTGAGGCTGATGTTCGGATGCATGCCGTGAAACTGATTCCAGATCCCGGGAAAGAGAACGCTGCTGCGCTGATAGCTGATGCCGAGCGTCAGCACGGCTGCCGCATTCTCCGTGATGTCCGCAAGGCGCCGCTCCAAGGTTTGCTCCGAGTCCAGCACCTGCCTCGCACAGGCGACCATGGCCTCTCCTTCGAGAGTGAGCTTCAGCGTGGGACGGCGCTGAAAAAGCGTGACGCCGTAATACTCCTCCAGACGCCGGATATAGCCCGAAAGACTCTGCTGCGTGATGTAAAGCCGCTCCGCGGCGCGCGTGAAATTCATCTCTTCCACAACCGTGAGAAACACGGAAAAGGCGTTTAAGGTCATTTCGCACCTCCTGCCCGATCGTTACGGCCATTCTATCACAAGGACGGCAAGAAGGCAACAACAGTCTGCAAGCTGTTAAATATCAAAAAATAAACTGTTTTACATTTGTGACCGGCTTCGCTATACTAAAAACAACGAATTGAAAAGGAGGCTGTTCAAATGCTCGTTTTTTTGAAGGACTACATCTATCCTCCCGCGGTGGAGCTCCTGAAGCAGCACGCCGAGGTCGTTGACAATTGGAACCGCATCGGCGAGATCGACGCCATCATCGCCCGCGGCACGAAGATCACCGCGGACATCATCGAGAAGGCGACGAATCTCAAGGTCATCGCCAAGCACGGCATCGGCGTCAACACCATCGACGTCGAGGCGGCGAGCGCGCGGGGCATCCCGGTCATCAACACGCCGCTTTCCAATGCCGACAGCGTTGCGGAGCTGACGGTCGCGCTGTTCCTGATGCTGGAGCGCCGCTTGTACGAGGCGAACGTCAAGAGCCGCGAGGGTTCATTCAAAACCAAGGGGCCGTCCGACTTCCTTGGCAACGAGATAAACGGGAAGACCTTCGGACAGATCGGCATGGGCAACATCGCCCAGCGCATCGCCCACATCATGAGCGCGGGCTTCGGCTGCAAGGTGCTGGGCTATGACCCGTTTGTGAACGCGGAGGAGGCGGCGAAACGCGGCTTCGAGAAGGTCGATACCGTCGAGGAGCTGTTAGAGCGCAGCGACCTTGTCAACGTGAACGTACCGCTGGTCAAGAGCACACATAATCTGGTCAGCCGCGACGCCATGCGCCACTTCAAGCCCGGCTCGGTATTCGTCAACGCCGCCCGCGGCGAGGTCATCGACGAGGATGCGCTCTATGACGCGTTGGTGGAGGGGCGTCTCCGTGCCGCCGCTTGCGACACGTTTGTGGAGGAGCCTGTCAGCCCCGACAACAAGCTGCTGACACTGCGCAATTTCAGCGCGACGCCGCACCTCGGCGGCAACACCGAGGAGGCGCTGCAAAAGACCGGCATGCAGGTCGTGAAGGACACACTCGCCGTGTTGGGCGGCGATTTCTCCACCGCGCACCGCGTAAACTAATCGAGATCAGCTCTCCTTCGGGAGAGCTTTTTTCGTACCAGCAGGAAGTAGACGAGCAGCAACAGTGTCGTCGCCGCCCACGCGATCGGATAGCAGCGGTAGATGTGAACGATCTCCGGCTGCGCCGTATGGAGCGTGACCGCCAGATAGACCTGCCGCACGCCGATCATGCCGATCAGGCTGAGCACCATCGGCAAAAAGCTCCTGCCGTAACCACGCAGATAGCCCAGCAGCACCTCACGCACCGCCATGACCCAGAACATCAGCGCCAGCACGCGCACCATGTCCACGCCCACGCCTACGACCTCCGGCTCAGGGTTGAACAGCGCCACGCAGGAACGCGCGAATACATAGACGAGCGCGCTGAGCGAGAGCGTCACGACAAGCGCGGCGAGCAGGCATTGCTTCACGCCGCTGCGCACGCGCTCGTCCCTCTCCGCGCCGAGGTTCTGGCTGACAAAGGTCGTCATCGTGATGCCGAACGATTTTGCGGGCAGGATCACAAAGCGGTCGATGCGCTGGGCGATGCCGATGCCGGCGACGGAGGCTGTGCTGAACAGGTTCATGTATCGCGTGACGAAGATGTTGGAAAGTCCGATCAGCGCGCTTTGCAGACCCGCTGCCATGCCAACGCCGAGGATCTCGCGCACGGTTGCCCCGCCCTCGCGGAACAGTTCGCCAAGGTCGATGCAATGCGTTCCCTGGCTCCGCCCGATCGCGCGGTATGCCAGCGCCGTGGAGAGCGCCTGCGAGAAGACGGTCGCCAGCGCGACGCCCGTCACGCCAAGGCGCAGCACACCGGTGAGCGCGACGTCCATCACGATGTTTACGCCGCAGGCGAGCACCAGGATGCGGAACGGCGTGCGCGAATCGCCGACGGCACGCAGGATGCCTGCGGCGTTGTTGTAGATGACCGTGAACATCAGTCCGGCGAGGTAGATGCGCAGATACGTCAGCGCATCCGTGTAATACTCCGCCTGCGTGCCCGCGAGCTCGAGCAGCTGCGGCGTGAACAGGATGCCCAGCAGCGAAAACCCAACGCCGAGCAGCAGCGAGAACGTGAAAGCAATGCGCACCTTGGCGCGCAGTTCCTCCGCGTCGCCGTGCCCATACGCCTTGGAGATCGTCACATTTGCGCCGACGGACATGCCGTTGAAAAACATGACGACCATGTTGGAGATCACGCCGCCGACCGTGACCGCGGCGAGCGCGTTTTTACCGGCAAAATTTCCCACCACGATGGCATCCACGCTGTTGTAGAGGTTTTGCAGCAGCTCGCCGAGCACGATGGGCATAGAGAACGCGACGATGCTGCCGACGATGTTGCCTCGCGTGAAGTCGATATTCCGTTGCGTATGCGTCATTGCCGTCACTCCCTTCGTCCGCGCTCACCCATGATAGCACAAATCCGGACAAGAAGCAAACGCCGCCCCGGATGGAGCGGCGTTCTGTATTATTGCTGTTTCTGAGTTTAAATTCAACGCCACTCCTCGTCGTAGACCAGGCAGCCGTTTTTCTTCACCGTCTCTTCATACAGAGCGATGTGCTTCGTGCGATCGGGAGCCTTGCCGGCGGCGTAGTTCGCAAGCGTCTTCTGCTCGCCCTCATACTTGCCCTTCACGGCCTCCAGCGCCTCCGCCGCAAACTCGGGACGGATGACGACCACGCCGTCCGGGTCGCCGACGATGATGTCGCCGGGGAACACGACCTGTCCGCAGCAGGCGATGGGCACGTTGATCTCGCCCGATCCGATCTTCCACGGTCCCTGCGGCGTGATGCCCTTGGCATAGACGGGAAAACCCAGCGCATCCAGCGCGTCGGCGTCGCGGATGCAGCCGTCGAGCACAAAGCCGGCGATCCCCTTCGTCTTGGCGTAGTTGTACATCATCTCGCCGCAGAGCGCACGGCTCATGCAGCCGCCGCCGTTCAAAACGATCACGTCGCCCGGCTCCGCCAGATCCATCGCGCGGTGCAGCAGGGCGTTGTCGCCCTCGGAGCAGTGGACGGTGATGGCGGTGCCGACCATCGACGCGTCCTTCGTATAGCAGCGAAGATCGCCGTACATGTTGTACATGTGGTTCATCATATCCGCGATATTGCTGCTGGGGATGCCGCGGAACGCTTCGACCACCGCGCGGTCGGGACGGTTGACCTTCGTGTAGATCCTCTTGCCAAATGTCGTTTCCATTGCTGCTCCTCCTTAATCATATAATCGTAAACTCACCGTCGGCTGTCCGGCGCGGGTACGCCGCAACAACCCTCTTGCATTTTGCTCGCACTCAGTATAGTATAAAAGCAACCAAAAGGCAAACAGTAAATATTTGATAACTTGACAAAGAAATTTTGTGGACAGACCATAGGGGGAGTGGAGCATGGAGACCATCAGCTTATATTATTTTTCAGAGGTGGCAAAGGATCTTCATATCACGGAGACGGCGAACCGCCTGCACATCACGCAGCAGACGCTCAGCAACCACATCCTGCGCCTCGAGCGCGATTTTGGCGCGCAGCTCTTAAACCGCAAGCCGAACGTTTCGCTCACCTACGCGGGAGAATTTGTGCTGGCCTTCGCCGAAACGGTGCTCAAAGAACAGACG
>JAFZQQ010000411.1 GCA_017620315.1 Oscillospiraceae bacterium
CGATGCTCCAGCGCCGGTTGAAGCTGGGCTACTCGCGCGCGGCGCGCATCGTCGACCAGATGGAGGAGCGCGGCATAGTCGGCCCCTTCGAGGGCTCGAAGCCGCGGCAGCTTCTCATAACCCGCGAGCAGTGGGAGGAGCTGAAAATGAAGGGCCAGTCCGCGCCCGTGCCCGCCGCAGCGGCGGAGGATGAACCGGAGGACGCTGAATGAAGATCATGGCGATAGATTACGGCGACGCGCACACCGGCGTCGCCGTGTCCGACAGGACGCTGACGCTCTGCGGCTTTTCAACGGTGATCACCGCCTACCGCCCGGAGGACGTCATCGAGCGCCTCAAGCCGCTGATCGCGGAGCATGAGGTCACGGAGCTGGTGCTGGGCCACCCGGTCAACATGGACGGCACGCGCGGGCCGCGCGCCGAGAAGGCGGAGGGCTTCGCCGAGCAGCTTCGCGCGGCGACGGGGCTTCCGGTCACGCTCTGGGACGAGCGCCGCACGACGGTCGACGCGCACAACATCCTCGCGGCGAACGGCAAACGCGCGAAGGAACGGAAAAAGACCGTCGACGCGGTAGCCGCCTCGCTGATGCTTGAAGGATATCTCACATACATAAAAAAGACAAATCGGACGCCGTAGCGTCCGATTTTTTTACTTTCAAAATAGTGTCATGCGGCACTTTTTTGAGAAGGTTTCACTTCGCTTCCCGCGCGCCCAAGGCGCGCGGTCGCTGCGCGAGAGGCGTGTCTTTCCTCTTTTGCGTTTACCTTTGCGTCAGCCGCTGATCGCCGGGAAGAGCGGGGCGAAGGTCCCCCCTGTCCAAAAGCATGAGCTTCCACACGCCCGATTTCGGCAGCGTGATCCCCAGGCTCGCGGGCGTCGCGTTCATGACGTCCTTCGTCAGCTTTTTGCTTTGCAGCGCGGTCATTTTGCCGTCCGCGTCATACTGCGCGAGCAGCAGCACCGAACCGCGACGCGCGGTGACGGCGGTCTTGCTGAACGCGATGGGGAAATATTCCGCCGTCACTCCTCCTTCGTATTCATACAACCCGAGGACATACTCCGGATAATCGCTTGTGAAATGCGCGAGGTCCGCCGCCGTAAGCCGCCCGTTCGCCGCGGTCACGAGACAGTTCGGAACAGTTTCGCCATTCATCTTTCTGATTTTTTCCTTCGGAAACGACACACCGATGAGCGCCTCGCCCGTCAGCGCGGCGGTGACGGTGACCTGCGTTTCGTTGTAAGTCCCATTCCGCTCCAAAAACACATTGTTCTCCGCGCCGCCGCCGACATTTCCCGTGATCACGGGCGAGCCGGACACGTTGAGCGCGGTGTCCTTATCGTCTATCCGACGCCTGTAATACACGCCGCCGCCATTGCCGCTTGCGTTGTTGCCGGTGATCCTGCCGCCCGTCATCGTGAGCCTGCTGCGTTCGAGATACACGCCGCCGCCGACCTCCGCGTTGTTGCCTGAGATCTCGCCGCCCATCATCGCGATCTGGCTCGGATCATCATTCACGTCCCTGTTAACAGAATATTTGTACACGCCGCCGCCGTTCACCGCACTGTTGCCGACGATCCGGCTGCCTTCCTTCATCGTGAGGAGGCCGTCATTATCCATATAGACGCCGCCGCCGTCATTCGCCTGATTGCCGGAGATCTCGCCGCCGATGAGCGTAATATCCCAGTCTGCAGCAATCCCGCCGCCGGTTTCCGTCGCGGTGTTGTTTTTGATCTTGCCGCCGCGGATCATAACATCACCCCCGGCAGACACGCCGCCGCCGGAGAGCGCTTTGTTTTCGGAAATCTCGCCGTCGTTGATCACGGTCCGCGCGGCGACGCGCATGCCGCCGCCGTCCATCGCCTTGTTGCCGGTGATCGCGCCGCCGTTGATCGTGAGCACAGCGCCGACGCCATCGCTACCGTCGGTATAGATACCGCCGCCGTACTTATATGCCGTGTTGCCGGAAATCGTACCGCTTTCGATCGTTAAGGCGGCGCAGTTCTTGTCGCAGTAGACGCCGCCGCCGCTTCCGGCTCTGCTGGCCGAGTCTGGGTTGCCGTCCCCGATCGCTCGGTTTTCGGTGATCGCGCCGCCGCAGAGCACGAGCTTGCCGTAACCCATGTATACGCCCCCGCCGTAATTGAGCGCCCGGTTGCCGGTGATCGTGCCGCCGCGGAGCGTCAGCGAGGGCAGATCCGACGTCCCGGACGAAACCGATATGCCACCGCCGTATTTTCCGTACCCGCCTGTGATCACGCCATTTCCGGCGGGATTCTCAGGCTTGGCGGTGCTGTCCGTGATCGTCAGCGAGGCTCCGTACTGGACCCTGATCACACATCCGTGGTCCAGGGGAGCGCTTTCGTTTGCAAGGCCGCGGTCGATCTTATTTCCGTTGAGGTCGAGGACGACGTACCGTTTGTAGCCCACCTCGATATAGCTGTCGTCCTCCGTCGCGGTGCAGTTGCTCATCAGCTTGAAGTAGGTGGTATGCTTGGCATCCTCGCCGTCTGTGCGCGTCGTTCCGTTCTCCGCCAGCGCATTGCTCAGATTCTTCCACGCCTCCGCCTCGGTCTTGCCCTTGATCTCATAGGCGGTCTCCGGGGACCCGCCCGGCGCCGAGCTTGTGGAGCTCAGCGTCACCGTGCGCTCCACGATGTTTCCGGCGTAATCGCTCAAATAGTTGTCGTTTCGCTGCTCGTTAAACACCCGCAGCGTGTAGCTGCCATCCGACACGTACGGCAGGGTAAATGTCGCCTTGCCGCTTGCCGCCGTCACGGCGGCGCTGGCGTAGCCGAGAAGCGCGCCCTCATCGTCATACATCAGAATGGACACATACTCGCCCTCGCCGGTCCTGGCGCCGCTGTAGCTCACGGCCACTTCGTCGCCCGCATCCAGCGCCGTCTGGGCGCACGTCGCGCTGAAGCCGGTGCGGCTGGTATCCCGCAGCGTCAGCTTCCATTCGTGCGACTCGCTCTCCAGCGGTCTGATCTCAGTCCCGTTGTTCTTGCCGTACGCGGGGGCTGCGAACAGCACATTTGACGCGGTCAGGTTGAACGCGGGGCGCATGCTGCTCGTGCTATCGTAGATATAGTCGATATCTATCTGTCCGTCAGATGACACGCTGCCGGCATATTCGCTGCCGGCATATTCTTCATCGGTGCCGCTGGGCGAGCGGAGCCACCATTGCGAAGCTTTTCCGCTTTTCTCGTCGTCCGCGGAGGCATAGGCCACGCGGGCATTATCGTTCGCGAAATACTTGTTCGCCTCCTCCGCCGAGAGGAGGAAGAAGCGTTCTTTGTTCAAAGAAGCGGGACCGTAATCGGTGCTGCAGGTGCTGCCGTCGATGATATACGTGTAGCCGCTTGTTTCCGTCACGCTCGTTGCGGCGATCGCGGCTTTCTCCGCGTCGCTCAGCCCGCTCGGGTTGTTCTTATCAAAATTCGTGCACCATGTTTTCACATTGCTGTCCGCCCAGTCGGTACTGTAGCCGAAGCATTCTTCTCCCTGCGTATACTTCGAGATCAGCAGCACCTGCCCCGCGTTGCTGACCGGCAGCTGATCGTCGCCGGGAAGGGACAGCACGCGCCACGCGATCGGTTTGCCGCCGTTTTCCTTTCCCATATACACCATGTCGCCGGTCACAATGCCATTCCAGCTTGTTGTCTGAGTTCCACTCCCCGCCGCCTGCGCGCTCTGCGCGCTCCACGGGAGCAGCGAAAACACCATTGCAAATGCCAGCAGAATGCTTCCAAATCTCTTTTTCATGCGCCTTTCCTCTTTTCGCGTTTATTGCCAGAGCGTCATTACGTTGCGAAAATCCGCAGCATACGCGGGGACGCCCCGCATAATGCGCTTGTCAGTACAATCATTAGACAGGAGTATAACACAAATGCGGGCAGGTGAAAAGCATTATTTTATTCGCTCTTTTGCCCTTGCCGGTCGGCAAAGCGAAGCAGGGCACTTTTTTGACAGTTGCAATAAAAAAAGAGGCTTTCGCCTCTTTTTTTATTGTTATTTTGCGTATTCGACCGCTTTTACCTCGCGGATGACGTTGACCTTGATCTGGCCGGGGTACTCCATCTCGTCCTCGATGCGCTTTGCGATGTCGTGCGCAAGGATGACCATTTCGTCCTCGCTGACGACCTCGGGCTTGATCATCACGCGCACCTCGCGTCCCGCCTGAATGGCGTAGCTCTTCTCCACGCCGGGGAAGCTGCCCGTGATCTCCTCAAGCTGCTCGAGGCGCTTGATGTAGCTTTCCAGATTCTCGCGTCTCGCGCCGGGGCGTCCGGCGGAAATGGCGTCCGCCGCCTGGATAATGAAGTCGAGCACCGTCGTCGGCTCTATGTCGTTGTGGTGCGCGTGGACCGCGTGGATGATCTCGTCCTTTTCGTGGTACTTGCGCATGAATTCGACGCCGAGGGAAACGTGGGTGCCCTCCATCTCGTGGTCGACGGATTTGCCGATGTCGTGCAGCAGTCCCGCGCGCTTCGCGCTCATGACGTCCGCGCCGAGCTCGGCGGCGATCATGCCGGCGAGGTGGCTGACCTCGATGGAATGCTGCAATACGTTCTGGCCGTAGCTCGTGCGGTAGTGCAGCTTGCCGAGCATCTTCATCAGCTCGGGATTCACGCCGCGCACGCCGGTTTCAAGGACGGCGCGCTCGCCCTCGGATTTGATCACAGCGTCGACCTCGCGGCGAGCCTTGGCGACCATTTCCTCGATGTGAGTGGGGTGGATGCGCCCGTCGGCAATGAGCTTTTCAAGCGCGATGCGCGCGACCTCGCGGCGCACGGGCTCGAAGCAGGAGACCGTGATCGCCTCGGGCGTGTCGTCGATGATCAGGTCGACGCCCGTCATGGTCTCGATGGTGCGGATGTTGCGCCCTTCGCGGCCGATGATACGGCCCTTCATCTCGTCATTGGGCAGGGGAACCACACTGACGGTGATCTCGGCGGAATGATCCGCGGCGCAGCGCTGGATAGCGGTGGCGACGATCTCGCGGGCGCGGGCGTCCGCCTCGTCCTTCGCGCGCTGCTCCAGTTCTTTGATCTTGAGCGCGGTCTCGTGAGTGACCTCGCTCTCGACCTGTTCGATCAGGTACTTCTTCGCCTCCTCGGCGGTAAATCCGGAGATGCGCTCAAGCATTTCGGTCTGGCTGCGCTTGATGATCTTGATCTCCTCGTTCTCCTTGTCTATCGCAGCGTGCTTCTGGTTGAGAGCTTCCTCCTTCTTTTCAAGGGTCTCGGTCGTCTTGTCGATGTTTTCTTCCTTCTGCTGCAGTCTGCGCTCCTGCTTTTGCAGCTCTGAGCGGCGCTCCTTGTTCTCCTTCTCAGCCTCGTTGCGCACACGCATGATCTCTTCCTTCGCCTCGATGAGCATTTCCTTGCTCTTGCTCTCGGCGCGCTTGTGCGCATCATTTTCGATCTGCAACGCCTTTTTTTCGGCGTCCGCAACGGTCAGTTCCGCTTTCTTTTCCGCTTTTTTTCTGATCCAGATGCCGAGAAGGACGCCAAGTGCCAGCAGCACCAGCCAGATCACGATGTTGACCGGGCTGAGCATAGTGGGTGCGGGTTGTGGGACTGGCATGGTTTCCTCCCTGTTTTCAATTAGATATATGCTAAATGGGAATTTGGGTTCCGACGGGGGCTTCCCCTTATTGCCCCCTAAAAATCCAAATGATATTTTACTCGCACAAGAGCACGGTGTCAAGAAAAATCCGCAAATAAAAATATTATGTTAATCATCGCACGCCGCGCTTCACGCAAAAAGCCCCGCAGGGTTTGCCGCCCGCAGGCGGCAAATGAACAGTAACGCAAAAAAGCCGGGTCTCCC
This sequence comes from Oscillospiraceae bacterium, assembly GCA_017620315.1. Classification (GTDB taxonomy): domain Bacteria; phylum Bacillota; class Clostridia; order Oscillospirales; family Oscillospiraceae; genus Hominicoprocola. The sequence goes on from JAFZQQ010000411.1 coordinate 5,838, forward strand.
CGGCTTTTTTGTATGGTGCTTTCGGTTTTTGTTGCTCATTCTATCTCGGGATTTTCATAACCTCCGTTCGGGGTGATCTTGACGTTATCGACATTGTCGTCGTAGAACAACGTCGAGCCTTCGCCCAAGACGATCTCTCCCCAACCGGAAATGATGTCCGCCTGGATCCGTGCGCCGTTGCCGAGCGTCAGCGTCACGCCGTCGATCCCCAGCTCGTCGCAGATGATCTCAGCGTTCGTTGTCATGTTACCGCCGATAATGATCTGGTATGCCTTCATGCCGCAGCTCCCCGCCGCTGTGTACAGCGCGTCAAGTCCGTTCGCCGTCAGCGCGTAGATCTGCATGTCGATGGGGGCGTCTTCGTCGTCGGTCGGTTTGTACCTGTCACCAAACAGAGTCTTGATATTCTCCGCCGTGTAGCCCTGCGGCCCCTGATGCGCCTGTCCGGTCTTATCGTCCTCGATCAGGCAGACGAGCACCCGGGACTCGTCGTCCGCGGTCCAGTAGGCTGTTTTTTCATTCTCGTCAAACGCGAACTCCGAGTTTTCAAGGACGTCGTGCATAAATCTGCCGCCGTCAGTGAGCTCGATCTCTTCCATCTGGAGCCACGCTCCCGCGTTGTCGGCGTAGCTGTTCGCACCGGTGACCCGCAGCGTGCCGACCTCGCATTCGCCGTAATTCACCATACGGCCTTGGTCGACGTTGAGTATGTATACATCCAGAGTATTGAAGTTCATAAACGACGAGCCGTTTTTAACTTTTATCGAGCCCTGTTCCGCTCCGACATTTCCGTTGTTGTGAAGCCAGGAACCGCCGTCCAGCACAGCTTCTCCGTAAACGATCAGCTCTCCGCAGACGTCGTCCTCATAGCTCTCCGTTCCCCTGTCGTCGAAGTTGTTGTTGAAGCCCGCTGCATTCAGCGTCAACAAGCCGCTTTCCTCGGATATCGTGACAGTGCCCATGTTGTGTATCTGAGCGCCGTTGGCCGCGCTCACGGTTCCGGAAACAGACAGCTCGCCTTGTATCGTTTCACCGTCTTCGGCCGCTCGCCAATTGTTATTGAGGTTCGCGCCGTTGAACACTGTCCTCGTCCCGCCGTCCAGGTCGACTTCGATGCGGAAGTCCTTCTCTCCGTCCAAAGTCATGGTGCAGTCTTGCGCGACATAGATCTTGCCAAGGTTGTCGATAAAGCTGAGCTTCCCGGCCTCGAATGCGCCGCCGATCCACAGCCTGCCGCCGTCGAGAACAAGGCCCGCGCAGGCCGTTCTGACATAGCGTTCGCCGTTTCTGCCCGTCTCCCAGACCAGGTTTCCGGCGCTCGGCTCCGTGATCTTATTTCCGTTCGCGTCCTCGAAGAAGCCGTCCGCAAGCTTGAGCGAGATCTCCTCGTCCAGCCCCAGACAGCCGTTTTCGCCGATGATGAGCACTGTCCCGACGGGAACGGTGAGCGTAAAGCTGCCGTCGTCTTCCGTCAGCGCTTCTCCGGTCACCCCTTCGAGCGTCGTGTCGGTGAGCTCCAGCTCGGTGCGCACCAGCACCTCCGGGTCATGCCTTGAAAGCGCCGCCACCAGCTCGGCCACGGAGTGGACGGATCTGATCTCGTCGATCAAGGCGCCGATCAGATACTCCTTGTCCCTGTGGTCAAAGTAACCCGTGTCGTCATTCTCTCTGCCCTCAAGCGACACCGCTTCGGGAAGGCTGCCGCTCCTGTCCGCCGCCGTCCAGACCTTTCCGAGGATCGTAAGCATGTTGTTGTAATGCACACTCATTCCCGGGTCTGCGTAATTCTTGCGGACATAGTCTGCACCGAGCAGCCTGACGACCAGGCCGAGCATCACGCGGTTGAAGCGCTTTCCGCCCCATGCGTCGCCGCCCTCCCAGTTGTGCTCGGGCCACACGCTCTTGAGCGTGCCGAGCAGACTGTTGTACATGCCGTCGGAGCCGCCCCAGTCGTCCGTGCTCTCGTTCCAGGCGCGATACTGCGAGACGTTATAGCCGCCCAGCTTCACCTGATCAAATCCGTTTTCCGCAAGGCGTCTGGTCAGCGCGTCGCCAAGCGAGACGAGGTCGACCGTGTTCCGCCAACCGTAGTGCAGATTGAGATAGCCCACGGAGCAGAGGTCTTCATTGCCGTCGAAGATATCCAACCTCACGTCGTCGAGCTCGTCGTTATATTCGCCAATGACGATGACAGCCTCTTTCACATCGTTCATCCAGTTGTTCCGGTCGTTGTAGATGATATTCCCGCCGCCGTCGAGCCACAGCACGTCGTTTTCGGCAAGCTCGGCAATGGTCTCGCCGTCACTGTCGCTGAGAACCGGCTCGAAGCTTTCGATCAGGTTGTTCAGGATGGTATACGCCTCTCCCGCGGCATAATCGCGCACGAGGAAGAGCCGGACGCCGCAGATATGGCCGCCGTCCAAATCGTCGCCGTCGTACAGCTCGGCGCAGGGGACGACGTCGGTCAGCTTCCGCTCGGCGTAAGCATCCTCCACCCGGATCAGCTCGATCGCGGTATCACGCTCATATACGGAGCCGCTGCCCACGGCGGTGAGCTGCCTGTCGCGCACGTGCCGAGGAATGTAGATCGAAGCGCCGCCCAGCACGACGGTGGAGCGCCAGCGCCATTCGCCAAGCTCGACGCGCCCCATCTCCATGCCGGAGACGTCGACGTATCCGTTGACCGCGGCATACGCTTCCTCATCCCCGCTGACGGACACAAAGCCGTTTGCCGCATCGCCGGTCAGGAGCCTGTCGCCGCTGTCGCGCCGCTGCTCCTCGGCGTTGACGCCCACGCGGGGCTCTCCGTCTTCCATTCTGTCGACGATCACCTCAAAGCCGCCGCCGTTGCCGTGGTTGACGATCGAGACGCCGTTCACGGTGAACTCCGCGTTGTCCGGTATGCCGGACTCGCCGTCGTGGGCGCGCTCTATGATGAGCGGCGTGTCGGTGCTCAGCCTGAGCCCCTGCTCCGGCATCTGCTTGATGAGGACGTGGTGGCGGTTGTCGCTGTTGACGCTCTCGCCGCTGACCGTGACAAAGCCCTCGCCAAAGGCACAGCTGTTGTTGAAATTCACGGCGAAGTCCTTGCCCTCCGCGGCAACGATCGTCAGCCCTTCGGCAAATTCGCAGTTGCGGAACTGGACCTGTCCGCTCCAGCCCTCTTCCTCGGATACGGTATCCGGGTCGACCACAACAGTGACCGGGCTGTCAAACGTTTTATTGATAAACCAGTTGCCGCCCCAGTTCCCGCTGCCGATCCTGACCTGCTCCTCGCCGCTCTCGAGCCTCCTGAGCGTCAGATTACCTCCGGCGATCGATACAGGCGGCAGCAGGTCGGTGAGGGTATCGATCATCCTGTCCTTGCTCCACAGGCTCAGCGTCCAGTCGTCCTCGTACCCGAACTCGGAGAGGCTGAGCTTTGAACGGAGCTGATCATCCGTCAGCGGGCGATTTTTGCCCCAGGCGTCGTGATAGACGTCCGTAAACATCGCAAGTGCACTGCCGTAGGTGATCGGCTCGTCCGCTTTGCCGTATTTTTCCTGTCCGACTCTTGGCGTCAGCTTGTTAAAGGCCGTCGTGCTCACCAGCTCCTGCAGGTCACCGGCCATCTGCTCCGGGGTTACCTCGTCGTTGCCTCTCCACCAGAGCGTGTCATAGACCACGGTGCCGACCGTGCCCTTTGTCTTGAGCGTCAGCCTGACCTGATTGCAGTCCCAGTCCGGCATGGCGACGCCGTCCTTCAGGCGGATGAGCATGTCCCCGTTGTCGTTTTCCACCTTCACGTCGTTCAGGCTCAGCGTTTGAAAGACCACGCTGTCGTTCTCCCAGTGCCCCGCTTCGAGCTTGCTGAGCGTGACCGCGTCGGGCGCAACACCGCACACGCGAACGGCAAATTCGCCCCAGTATTCGACGAAGGCGTTGCCCACACTGACGCCGTTGAACGTGATGTTGCCGCCGCGGAACTGTTCGAGCCGCAGCGTGCCCTTGCCCGCAAGGCTCAGGCCGTTCTCTGTGGCAAAAGCATCCCTGCCCACCGTCAGCGTACTGCCCGAGTTGAGCGTGAGCGTTTTGCCCCTTGTGCCTCCTATCTTGTGCAGCACCGTGAGCTTCCCGGTGAGCGTCGCGTCGCTGATCACATAGAGCGACTCATACTCCTTTGTGCCGAGGCTCGCGCTGCCCGCGGCGACCAGCGTGCGGTACGCGGGCGCTATCGGCGCGTAATTGTTGTCCAGCAGCATCTGCCTGAGCTC
>JAFZQQ010000412.1 GCA_017620315.1 Oscillospiraceae bacterium
ACGACGCCTTTGACGTTTCCGAGTGGGCGACAAGCGCGATGCAGTGGGCGGTCGGCTCCGGCGTCATCGGCGGCAAGACGGCTTCGACGCTCGCCCCGAAGGACACGGCGACGCGCGCAGAGATCGCCGTGATCATGATGCGCTATATGAACGGACGGCTTTGACCCGGACAGCAAGTTTGAAGGTGAGAAGCTTTGCGGCTTTGCGATAAAAGCGATCGGCATGGAATGAGGCCGTGTGAATCAAATTACGAAAGGAATCCGGTGAAAGCTGTGAAAAAGAACGAAAATTTTGCGCTGGTCATTTCGATCCTGAGCCTTGTCTGCTCGGCGGTATGCGCTGTGCTGCTACTGACAGGCGGCGGCGCGTCAAAAACACCGGCGGACAATGGCAAGAGCATCCAGTACATCATGTATGTCGGAACCAACGACAAGGACACCTATCAGCCGGAGCACAGCCGAGAGGAAGCGCACGATATCGTCGACGCCGTGTGCCTGAAATACTTCGAGGGCTATACGCTTCAGGACGCCACCGGGGCGTGGACGGACGAGGCGGGAAGGATCACCCACGAATATACGCTGGTCTGCTACTTTGACGATGCGGACAAAGCGACCGTGTATCGGGCAGCGGACGAGGTCATTCAAGCACTGAACCAAAGCAGCGTTCTGATTGAGGAAGATGAGATTGCAATCGAGTATTACAGCGGAAAGGAAGGATGAAATGAAAAAGAAGATTGCATTGCTGTTGTCCGCAGTTCTGGCATTGAGCGTCTTGGCGGGCTGCGGAAACAAAAACACGGCGCAGACGACGGAAACAAAGCCGTCGGAAACAAAGACGGAACCCCCTGTCGCGCAGACGCAGCAGGCGGCTGCGTATTCCGCCGACGGCAGCGTCATTTTTGACAAGGACGGCGTGAGAGTCACCACCGCGGGGCTTGATAACGACCCGACCACGGAGGACGCAGAGCCCATCATCTGGGTGGACATTGAGAACACGGGCGCGCAGGACGCCTATCTCGGTGTTTCGAGCGGCTCGGTCAACGGTGTGGTGAGCGAGGTGCGGCTCATTGAGTTCTATATGGAGGACGGGACGTGTTGCGGCGGGAATTATGAAACCCAGCTGACGATCCCCGCCGCCAGCAGCGGCAGATACGCGCTGGGTTACTATAGTTCGGGCGTTCCGGGCATTGATCTCAGTACGCTCGGAGAGCTGGAATTCTGCTTCACCACGGCGAAGGATGAGAGCAGCTGGCCAAACTACACGTCCGAGCCCGTGACGATCGTGACGGGTGAGGCGGTTCCCGCGGTAGACGTTGCTTCGTTGGGCAAGGTCGTCGTTGACAATGATACGCTAACGCTCGTGCTCGGCGAGCAGGACTATGACGACTGGTTCGGCCCCATGGTCTACGCGTTCATGCTCAATAAAAGCGACCAGTTTATCGGCGTCTACGCGGACAGCGCCGAAGTGGACGGCGTACTCTGTGATTACCTGCTCGGCGGCCTCGCGGCCGTTCCCGGCAAGGCGGCGGCCGCGGTGTTCAGCTTTGACGGCGAGGCGAGAGAACTCAAGGGCTTTGAAAACCTCACGCTGAACCTCAGCGTTTGCAAGGCGAAGGACCTGGACAGCCTGAACACGGCAACCGGCACGGCGCTCGACCCGATCGTGATGACCTATCCGCCGCGGATCTGGGGCGAATATGAGAACGGCGGACTGAGCATGGCGATCCAGCCCAAGTACAACGACCTCATCACTGTGGAGACCCCGGCGAACGACACGAACGGTATCCTTTTCTCCGTTTCCGAGACCGCTTCCCGCGAGGCGGGCAGCTTTGAGGGCGCGGGCTGGCTGTTCGACGTCGCCAGGATCAGCGAGGAGAAGCTCCACGAACTGCTCTGCTACGATATGTCCGGCGTGGAAGTGTTTGCGAAGGACGAGGACGGCAGCTGCTATGTCTACTATCACCCCACGGACGTTCGCTATGAGCGCGCCACAGCCGAGGAGATGGAGCGTGACGCTGCACAGTGGTCGATGCTCTGCGAATGGGCGGAGGGCATGAAGGACAAGCTCGCCGAGCAGAACGGCTTGGAGCGCGTGTACTACGGCAATTCCGATATAGACATCTACCTTGCCCGCGCGGCGTATATGGACGGCGTCAATTACACACTCAGCACGACGGAATACGGCCCTGTGGCGGGTGGCGGTGTGAACGGCGCGCCCTACGCCGAGTTTGTCATGCGGGGGTTCTTTACCATGACGGAGGACGAGGCGCCCGACGGCGAATACGTCGTTTTGAGCCTGCCGGACGAGGACGTCCGCATCGACTTCTTCACCGCGCCGGGGGCCTATGCCCGCGTGGTTGCGGGTGGTCAGGAAACAATGTATCAGGCGGCGTGGTGGGACGATGACGTCAGCTACGCCGACGCAATGCGGGGCTGGTATTACGCCGCCGCGGAGAAGACGGGCGTCAAGCCTGTTGACGAGAGTCTGAAAGCGTACCTCGGATCCTGGGCGGAGAAGATTGCCGGGCGCGGATACGTTGTAATCGAGAAAAGCGTCGCGCCCGGAAAGGCGCGCATCACAGCAAGCTGGCCGGACGGCGCCGCCGTGATGAACACATGGGAGATGACCGCCACGCTTGAGGACGGCAGACTCGCCTATGAAAATGGCCATTGGGAGGTCAGGGAATACGGCGAGAACGACGAGGAGCGGACCACGGACGAGAGCTATGAGGAAAGCGGTTATTTCTATCTGAATGACGCCGGCGAGCTTTGCTGGCACAACGAGCGTGTCGACAGTGAAGA
>JAFZQQ010000413.1 GCA_017620315.1 Oscillospiraceae bacterium
AGCATCAGGACGATATGGCGCAGCAGCGCGCCGAGCGTCAGCGTGTCGCCGTCCACAAGGCCCGTGAAGTTCGCGGCTGTGGTTGTGCCGAGCGTCGCCGCGGTCGTGCCGTCGTAGGTCTTGCTCACCGCCGTGAGGCCCGTGAGCGTGATACCGCGCGCAGTGATCTCGCCGACCGCGGCGCTGACGGCAGTCGTCGAAAGCGTATAGTTGCCCTTGTCCGCGCCGGTGAGCGCAAGCCCGCTCGCGGTGACGGTGATACCCGTTCCGACGTCCGCGCCCGAATACGCGGCGGAGCCGATGGCCGCGGAGACGGTATCACCGGTCTCCACGCCGCCGAGCGTGACGCTCAGAGCGCTTGTCGGGGCGTCGGTCGTGCGGTCGTAGGTCTTTGTCGCCGTGCCGGTCAGCGAGGGCGTGAGGGTCTTGGGAGTGACCGTGACCGTCAGCGTACCCGTTGCGTTTCCGTAGTTCGTTGTATCGTTCGGCGTGAATGTCCACGCATACGCCGTCGTATCGCTGTTCGCGACGGCGGGCCTGGTCGCGGGCGCGTCCCACGCGAACGTGCCGCCCACCTCCGCCCCGCTCACCGGGTCAAGCATCTTGCCCGTGATCGTGCTGAGCGCGAGCGTCTGCCCGTAGGTGATTCCGCTCGCGGCGGGCGCGTTTGCGCCGGTGCCGGGAACAGGCGTTGCCGTGCCGACGGTCAAAACGCCGTTTATGTAGGTAATGCTGTAATTGCCGGTCACGTTTGTCGTGCCGCTCTTGATGACCGCGCCGCTCGGCGTGATCGTGCCGCTTGTCGTGACGGCGGAGGTATCGCCCGTGAGCGTCAGGGAATCGAGCGTCTGCCCGTCGGCAAGCCCGTCGCCCGTGATGCTCACAACGGAGCTGTCGTCCGCGTAGGCCGTGAGGCTGTCGTTCAGCGCGACGGTCTGGTTTGTCGCCGTTATGGTGATGTTGCGCGCCGTGATAGTGCCGGTGTCGACGCTCGCAGTGGTCGCGGAAAGCGTGTAGTTTCCCGCGTCCGCGCCGGTGAGCGAAAGCCCGCTCGCCGTGACGGTCTTTCCCGTGCCGACGCTCGCGCTGTCGTATGCCGCGGAGCCGATGGCCGCGGAAACGGTCTCGCCTCCGATAACGCCGTCGAGCGTGACGCTCAGAGCGGTCGTCGCGGCGTCGGTCGTGCCGTCATAGGTCTTCGAGACCGTGCCGGTCAGCGAGGGCGTGAGGGTCTTCGGATTCACCGTCACGGTGATGACGGGGCTGGCCACGGTCGTTTTTTGATAGCTGTCTATGCGCGTTGCGGTCACTTCGCAGTAGTAGTAATAAGTACCCGCGCTCTTGCCCGTGGGGATGGTATAGCTTGAGCCTGTCGCGCCGTCGAGCTTCGTGCCGCCGCTGTTGCTGTTCGTCGTGTTGGAGTACCACTGACAGCTGATCCTGTGTGTTACGGGGCCGGTTGCGCCGTCCGGCTCGGTTTGCGCCTGTGTCGGCGTCGTCAAGTTCACCTTGATCTTTCCGTTTGCGTAACCGTAAGTCAGCGTCGCATCGGCAGAGCTCGTGACGGTCGGCGTACCCGCCGGGAAACGCGCGGAAAGCTGCGCTTCACCGGTGTCAGCGCCGCTTTCGACAACGGATAAAGCACACCCGGTTTCGATGTCGGGTTTGAACTGCTCCTTCGCCGCGGCGGTGGACGCGAAATGCGCCCCCGTTGTAAACACGCCGGGGTTATCCATGGTTATTCCGATAGGCTCGGTGCTGTTCAGCGCATCTATCACGATTTTTATGCCGTTTGTCAGATAGATGTTATTTTGCACCTGGCTGTTGGAAGCATAGGTATTTTGGGCGATCGTCGGTGTCCCGGACAGCGTAAGCACGCCGCCGGAGGACACTCTTATGGCGCCTCCGCCTTCGGAGCCGGTCGTATTGCCACGGATCACGGCGGTGCCTCCCACGGTGACCGTGCCGTTGCCCACATTGATACCGCCGCCCTGACGGCAATAGTTGCAGCTGATCTCACCGCCGGTCATCGTAAAACTGCCTTTGCTTACGGCTACGCCTCCGCCCGCATTTTCACTGGAATTATAGCTGATCTTTCCGTCGGTCATGGCTGCTGCGGCGCTGCCGGAGGTGTTCTCAACACGGAAGGCGCCTCCGTGGGTTTCCGCTCTGTTGTTGCACATGGTTCCGCCGTCCAGGGTAAAGGTACCGCCGCCGATATATGCGCCGCCGCCCTGATAAGCGGCATGGTTTCCGCAAATCGTGCCGCCCTTTACGGTGAGTGTACCGTTTGAAAAGATGCCGCCGCCCCGCTTTGCGGAATTCGAGCTGCCGGATGCATAGCCGCCTGTGATGTAACCGCCCGTGATGTAGAGGACGCCATCCTTAATCATTCCCGCAGCGGGAGTCCCCCCCGAGGGAGCGTCCGCAACACTTTTCCCGCGATAGTCTTCTATGGTAATATTGTGGCTTTTATTGCTTCCGTTGCAGTCGTAGATATTCAGCGTTTTGCCGCTGCCGACCGAGATGACCCTGCCGTCGCCGCTCATGCGAATACCGTGTCCGTTGAGGCAAAGGTTAGTCGTGCCGGTCGGAACCGTCCATGTGGCGTCGATCACGACCTCGTCGGTCAGATAATAGCTGCCCGCCGTGCCCGGCAGGCTGTTCGCCGCGGTCTTGTCCGCGCCGTTCTGCGCCGCCGCCAGCTCGTCCGTCCACGCGGTGAAGGTCACGCCGTCATGGTAATGATCGGTCGTCCACTGCGCGGTCAGCGTGGTATCGGCCTCAATGGTAAACGTATCGCCCGGAGCATAGTTCGTCGTGCCGTCGTTCCAGCCCGCAAAGAAATAGTCCGTTTTTTTCAGATCGCCCGTGTTGTCGAGCACGGTGACGACGCTGCCGGAAGCGTAAGGGCCGTCGGTCGGCACGCTGCCGCCCGTCGCGCCGCCGTCGGCATAAGTGACGGTATATGCCTCGCCGAGAAGCAATTGGCCGTCTTCGTTTTTGCCGACGAGATAGCTTGCGTTTTTGCTGACAAAGCTGCTCGTGACGTTGCTTGTCAAATGCTCGCTTGCGGTGCTTGTAAACACCCCGGGGGTTGCCATCTTTATGCGGATCGGGTGATTCACGCTTTCCGCGTCTACGGTAGTGAATTCATACCCAGTGGGACTGGATAGTTGAATCGTTTTTCCGCTCGCCAGAAGTATATCAGTTGAAGCAGAATTCTCGTTGAAGATTGTCCGTCCCTGAAATATCATTGTGCCAGATTGCACATTGACAAGGGTTCCACTGCTTGCGTTTTCTTCAAATGTGCAATTTCTCATTGTTACGGCACAGTTGGTGTTTAAGAATACGCCTCCTGATAGATTCGTTTGACCATTATGCTTAAACGTGCACTCCTCAAATCGGTGGTTTTGTCCAGAGTCAACATTTAAGAAGCCTGTACCTCCCGAAGCATTATGATTGTTCTGAAACGTCACATTTGAAAAAAGGTTGCTTCCCGAAACAAGATAAACCATATTGTTGGCTTCCGCATATGTATCCTTTTCCCCGTCAAATATGAGGTTTTCAACAGTGAGATGTGCCCATCTGGAATCTATTAATCTGCTCCCTCTGGTTAGAAACGTAGCAGAATTGCCGTCTGCGGGGCACAAATTGACATAGCAGTTACTTCCTATGCCCAATATAGGATTTGGGTGAGTAAGCGTGGCTGCAAAACTGACTGTACCATCAAGATAGATAATGACCGGGTGCGCCGCTGAACCGCCGGAAATGGTAACTTGTTTGTCCAGCGTGCCGCTTAGCGTCAATTCCACGGTCTCCGTCGTGCTGCCCGTAATTGTGTATTTGTTGTCAACGACCGAAATGTGTCCGAGGCCAGTTCCAGACCAGCAATCGCCGATTTCGCCGTCCGCCCGCACAGGCAGCGCGGCAGCGGGCAGCAGACCGACGATCATTGCGACCGTCAGCAGCCAGCTTGTGAACTTGTGCAGAGCTTGTCTCATATCTGACCTCTGTGTCGGTGTAATGATCGGCAGCGCGCCGTGACTACGCCGGTGTATTGACAGTTACCATAATATTCTATACCACATTTTATTTTTATTCAAGCCCCAAATATAGTGAAAAACATAATATAAGCCCCAAATGCGGCGTTTGCCGTCGCACTTGGGGTTGTGCTGAACATTTGGAAGCTTTACCATCTTGATTTCACGGGATAAGCAGGATATGCTATAACTGGCAGACAAAGCAAGAAACCGAGGCGATTTTTAGTCGTCTCGGTCTCTATTTTGGGGGAGGGCTGTTTTGCCACAGCCCATTTTCCCAGTGGTTTCGTTATGTGTTCCACGCCGCGCAGAGCGGGGCATAGGTCTTCGCGTCCACCAGCATGAGCCGATAGGTCCTGTCCTGCTTCGGCAGGACGCCGGTGCGGACGACAGACATGTCCGCCGTGACCCGGAAGGTGCGGACGTCCGTGCACCTGTTGGCTTTGTCATACTCTGCCAAGAGGAGCAGCACCGCGCTGCCGTCATATCCCTCGGGCAGGCTGATGGCGGCGTTCAGTCCACCATCCTTCGCATTGTACCCGATAACGGCGCCGCCCGGTTTGATGACCACGATGTTTGTGTTGGACGGTCCCCACGTTCTTGCGCAGACGAACGGGTCGTGTGCCTGCGGCTCTCCGTCGAGGGCAAACACGATCGTGTGCCCGTTGCCGTAGAAATAGCCGCCGAAGAGGTTCTCCCGCGTTCCGAGCCGCGTCGTCACAAGGATATCGTTCATCAGATCGATGCATTTCGAGTCGAGGTCGAAGCCGCTGCGCATATAAGCCGCCAGCAGATCCCACTGCGCGGTGTTTGTGAGCTCCCACGGCTCTTCAAAGGTGCCCTTGCCGCGGATAGCGGCAATGCGCGCGTTGCACCAGCGGCAGTGGTTGGGGTCGTCGTTGCAGCATATGTGCCCCTCGCAGGGTCGGAACTCCAGCACGTCGCAGGCGTTGACCGCTTCGCCGAGGCCGTCGTGAAGGATCTTCTCCCCGTCGGCGTAGACCTCGACACCGATCGAAGTGATCCAGTCCGTGTTGTAGGACGTGCTGTAACTCGTTCCGATGGGCTGCGCCTTCACAGGGTTCAGCTCCATTTGCCGACTGCCGGCGTCGGCACGGACATAGGCGCCGCTGATGTTCACCACCGGGCCGGCTGTTTTGGCTCCTTTTCCGTCAAGATGATCCGGCGCGCCCGCGCCGATGCCGGGGGCCTTCATCGTCTGGGGCAAAATGTTCTGGTCGACGATGCGCAGCGATCCGCCGACGGCGTTGACATATCCGCCGCTGATCGTGACCGAACCGCCGCTGCCGTTCGTGCCGCCGCCGATGCCCGCACCGCCGCCGGTGCTGACCGCATCGACACAGCCGCCGCTGATGATGATGCTGCCGCCGCCCTCGCAGCATGCGCCGCCGATGGGCGCGCCGTGACCGCTCGCGTGGGCGGAGATGACGCCGCCGTTGATGCGGATCAAGCCGGTCGACTCACCGTAATTCCCGCCGATGGCGGCGTTATTCGCCGTATCATCGTCGGAGGACTGATTGGAAACGGTCAGCTTTCCCGTGCCGCGCGTCAGCGTCAGCGTCGGCGTCGGCGTCGGCGTCAGCGCCGAGGTCTTCTCGTGGACCTCGTGCATGCCCTCCTGCCCCCAGATGGTCAGGGTGCTGTCGTTTGGCACGCGGATACCTTTCTCTACGGTCATGGACGCGCCGTCCATCAGAATGAGGTTCACGTCGCCGACGATCTCAAGGCGCGTGCCGAGCTGCACGCTGCCTTCGACGCAGTACCAGCCATCGCTCAGCTGGGCAAGCTTGTCATTGAGCGTGAGACAGTTCGCCGTTTCGACGGCGTCGCCGTACGTTGTGTCGACATATTGCACGTTCTGCCGCTTTGCCCAGACGGCATAGAGCTGCAGCTTTTGTCTGCCGCCGATATATGCCCCGTCCTCATACCAGTCGCCGTTGGCGCGCGGCGAGGTGTTCCAGCCGATGAATTCCATGCCGTCGGGCGCGGTGAAGCTGCACTTCGGCAGCGTTCCGCCGCCGGAGGGCAGCGTGTACGCCCCCATTCTTCCCAAGCCGCCGTTGGCGATGAAGGTAACCGTGCTGTTCAGCCCCGCCAAAATGGGGCGCGTCTCGCCCATCGTCCAGGTGTTCAGAATCCACCATGTCGAGAAGCTGCTCTGGCTGCGGAACTGCGCCATGGTCAGCGCTTGCGCGACATTGGGCACGTCCAGCCCCTTCGTCAATGTCCCGATTCCTCCGGTGGTCTTATCACCCACGGTCGCCGTGCCGCTCAGATAATAGCAGTGATACGGCGAAACACTGTCGTCCCCTGTCGCAGGCATGCCCACGACGCCGCCGACATACAGGCTGCCCGTTACGTTCCCCGTATAGTGGTAGCAGCAGGACAGCACGCTGGCATCCTTCATCGCTCCCACAACGCCGCCCGCGCCGGCTGTGCCGTTCACATCGCCAAGGTGCGAGCAGTTGGACACCAGGCTGAGTCCATCGCCCTTTTCCATATAACCGACGACGCCGCCCGCGTTTTTGGCGGAGCTCACCGTTCCGCCGAGCACGGCGCACTGCTCGGCCGCGCCGCCGGAGAGCCTGCCGATAATGCCGCCCGCGCCGCGGCCCTCGATCGCCCCCGTGGCTGTCACGTTGCCCTGGAAAAGGCTTATCGTCACCTGTGCGTGGTTCTCATACCAGTCGCAGAGCCCGACGACGCCGCCGACGTCATACTGCCCGGTCACGTTGCCCTCGAAGGAGCAGTTTGTGACCGTGCCGCCGTGAAGCACGCCCACGACGCCGCCGACCCACGCGTGGCCGGTGACGCTGCCGATCACCTGAAGGTTGCACACCTTGCCCGTCACCTTGCCGAACAATCCGGCGCCGTTCCGGTCGCTCTCGATGCATTTCAGTCCCCTGATCCTGTGTCCGCCGCCGTCGAAGACGCCCGCGAAGACGGGATCGTCAAAGTACGCCATAGGGTCCTCCTTGCTTGGCGTCCTCGTGGTGTGCCCGATGGGCAGCCAGTCGTCTTCGTTTGCAAGGTTGAGGTCCTTGGTCAGCAGCACGGTGACGCCGCCGAAGTCGACGCCGTGGTTGACCTTGTCGCGGAACAGTCTCAGTTCGTCCACAGAGGAGATCTTGACCACGCCGTCATGTGCCAGATGCCCCACGTTGCGCGGGCGCGGCCCGTTCTCCGTCATGACCCAGACCTCTTCAAAATCCAGGCCGCTGTATTTTGACTTGTCGTTGCCTTCCCTCTTGTAGTTGTTTTCCTTTGTGCAGCTCTCGCCCTTGCTGTTCTTTTCGGCTCGGCCCCACCGGTCGCCCGGGCTGCCGTAGTTGACCGTGTTCCGCATC
>JAFZQQ010000414.1 GCA_017620315.1 Oscillospiraceae bacterium
GAAGAAGAGACTGTTGACGAGCGTTTCACATGCCTCGACCGTGGGCGGCTCGCCGGGACGCAGCTTGCGATAGATCTCAAGCATGGCCTCCTCATAGGTCTTGCAGGTGTCCTTCTCGAGCGTTGCGACAACGCGGGAATCGTCCCCAAAGAGGTCAAGGATCTCCTTGTCGCTGTGAAGCCCTATGGCGCGAAGCAGCTCGGTGACAGGGAGCTTGCGGTTCTTGTCGATACGAACGTAGAATATCTCGCTCGAATCCGTCTCGTACTCAAGCCAGGCGCCGCGATAGGGGATCGCCTGCGCGGTCATCAGAGGCAGATCGGTCTGGAGGTCGATCTCCTTGCCGTAATAGATGCCGGGGGAGCGGACGATCTGCGATACCACAACACGCTCGGCGCCGTTGATGACAAAGGTGCCCGACTGTGTCATGAGAGGGAAATCGCCCATGAAGATCTCCTGCTCCTTGAGCTCGCCCGTCTCCTTGTTGTGAAGACGTACGTTGACCTTGAGCGGAGCGGCATAGGTCGCGTCGCGTGCCTTGCACTCCTCAACATCATACTTTGGCGCCTCGTCCATCTTGTAGTCGATGAAACTGAGCTCTAAGTTGCCGGCATAGTTCGAGATCGTGTCCACATCCGCAAACACATCGCGCAGACCGTAGTCAAGAAACCACTTGTACGAGGTCTTCTGAAGCTCGAGGAGGTTCGGCATCTCCATAACTTCCTCGTGCCTTGCAAAGTTTTTGCGAAGGGTCTTGCCGTACATTTTGTCGTGGGCCATATACTCTTCACGCCTTTCCTTTTCCGACCTCTCAGCAGCCGGAAAAACAGTAATAAATTGCGACACGCACGGAGTTGTTTATAGAAACGGGAAAGTTTCTCTTGAATTCCTTACCACACTCTGCTACAATATGCAGTAGTAGGTGGAGTTTCGGCAATGCTCCACTGTCGCATATAAGCGACTTATTCTACCGGAATTACCTCTGATTGTCAAGAGGTAATTTCGGTTTTTTCATTTTTTGCGTGTAGAGTTTTTTCATTTTTTGCGCTTTTTCATGGGTTTGGTTTCCGCAACACGCATAATAGGCGCGTTATGTAACTTGCTTTTGATTCCTGTTTTTAGTAAGATAAAAATGAATAAGGCGAAGCGTCAATACCCATATTATATTCGTCTCGGAAATGGAGGTATCGCCAATGTTTCACGGAAAGCTGATCACATCTGTTCTTCTTGTGTTTTCGATGCTGCTGTCGATGCTTCCGGCGGCGATCAACAACGCGGCGGAAACCGACTGCGCAAACACAGTCCTTGAGGAGACGCACGGCGTTATCTCCGACGCGCCGAAGGCGCGCCTTGTCGATAACGCCGTGCGCAGGGGCAGAGCCGCCAGTGTTTATTCCATTGGAGCCGATACGGTGGCAGTGGCCCGCAGCACCGACCCTTACCTTTCGGCGTTTGATGATATCGACGACACCCAGTGGTATGCCGCCGGCATCAGATATGTGCTTGAGCACGGTATCATGAACGGTATGGGCGACGGGAAATTCAACCCCAACGGCAAGACCACGCGCGCGCAGCTTGCCACGATACTCTGGAACATTGAGGGCAGGCCGGTCGTCAGTTATACGCTCGATTTCAAGGACGTCAAAAGCAGCGACTGGTTTGTCGGCGCGATCCGCTGGGCGGTGAGCAAGAAGCTTATGGGCGGGGTCGACAACAAAATCTTCGACCCGGACGGCGAGTTGACGCGCGAGCAGCTGGTGACCATCCTTTACCGCTATGCGGTTTTGAAGGGCAAGGGCTTCGGAGGCGTGATCTCGTTCAAACTGAATTACCCGGACGCCGATCAGGTGGAGGAATGGGCGGTGGAACCCTTCTGCTGGATGACCTTTAACGGCATTATGAACGGCAAGGACGGAAAGCTTGCACCCAAGGAGGGCGCGACCCGCGCGGAGATAGCGACGGTTCTGATGCGCTTTAACGAAATCATATCAAAATAATAAGCCGGCAATAAAAGAGTTCCCGGGGATCGATCAGGATCCCCGGGAACTCTTTTTTCAATAAGCGGATATCAGGTTTGCATATCAGCCGGTGATCGTGAGGGTGCGGGCGTAGCCGTCCCAAACGACGTTGTAGCCGTAATACCGCATATCCTCGGCGCAGATGAAGGTCCTGCCGTCGGTGTTGTAGCCGTTGATCGCATACCCGTCAAGATATGTGACGATATCGGTGTAATAGTAACTGCCCAGTCTCGCGCCGACGGTTCCGGAGGTGCGCGGCGCAGTTGCGCTGCCGGTTCTCGGCGCGGTGCTGGATCTTGCCGCGCGCAGGGTGCGGGCGCTGCCGTTCCATTCCACCGTGAAGCCGTGCGTGCGCAGATCCTCAACGTTGATCAGCGTCATTCCGCCGACGTTGATCGACTCGATCACAGTCCCGTTCACCGTGGTGACGATATCGGTGTAATAGTAATCACCTGCGACGGTTCCGACCTTGTCCTTGGGAGTGGGCGTGACGGGCGGGATCTTCGAGGGGTCGATCTGGGGCTTGGACGCCGCAGCGGGAACGATGATGTTCAGCGTTCCGTTGGCCAGAGTGCTGCCGGAGTTGTTGCAGACCGTAAAGCTGATACTATAGGTGCCTGAAGACGCGGGCACGAAGTAGAGGCTGCTGAGCCCGGAGGGATAGACGGTGGAATTCGCAATGGGATTGAGATTGGAGTTCGTATACAGAGTGCCGACATTGCTGGCCGCGGTGCCGAAACGGATGCAGCTCCAGTTCATGCCGACCGCGTTCGTGACCGTGTTGTTGAGCAGGTCGCTGCCGGTCATTCCAACCGCGGAGGCGGTGTTGAACGAGTACGCGTCGGTACCGCTCAGGTTGACGCCGACGCTGACCGTGTTAGCGCTGATAACGACGCTTACGTCGCCGGTCAGGGACTGGTTGTTATAGGTCAGCGTATAGGGGATAGAGAATGTGCCGGCGGAGATGGGGTCGGTGTACATTGCAATGTACTGCGTCATCGAATAGTCGGTGTTTGCCTGAACCGCGGTGCCGTTGGAAAGACGCATGACCGCGACGTTGTTGTTGCCGGTCGAGGAAAAACGTATCCTGGCGGTGTCGTTGTTGATCGTCACACCGTAAATGCTGCGGAACTGCTGGATCATCGCCGAGGACGTGCCGGTTCCGGTGTAGGGAACGCCGAGGGTCGTGGACACGCTGGGACTGTAGTTGGCGCTGCTGGTCACAGTGACCGTGCATTCCCTGATGATGACCGCGCCGTAGGTGTCCGTGATGCGGGCCGTGATCGTCGCCGTGCCCGCCGTACCCTTGGTGTTGACCGTTACGGAATCACCGCTTCCGGACACGGTGGCAATGTTGGTGTTGCTGGAGCTCCAAGTCACCGAGTAATAGCTGTTCCTCGGTGAGACCGAAAGCGACAGATACTGGTTGCTGTAGGTTGCAAGACTCATTGTCGACGGGCTGATCGACGCGCTGAGGCTTGCGCCGCGGACGCTGATCGAGATCACACCGCTTATGCTGTACTCGCCCTGAGTGATTGAGTAGGACGTCGAAAACGTGCCGGCGGAGTTCGGAATAAAGACCATGTCCGCAAACACCGCGGCGGAATAGGACGTTCTGGTAGAGATGATTTCACCGCCGTTGCCAAAGCACAGCGTGCCGTAATTGTTGCTTGTCGTGGAGAATCTGACGGCGGCGCTGTAATCCAGATTCAAACCCAGGTCGCGGCGGAAGGCGTTTGAAATCGAATTCGCTATCGTGTTCAGACTGAGATTTGAACCTACGTTCGCCGAGCCGGAGGCGTCATAGGTCGTCGCGGTCTTCCTTGCCGTTACGCTGAGAGAGAAGTAAGCGTACTCCGTCTGCGTGCCGGAGGAGACTCTCACGCTGATCGTCGTTTTTCCTCCGCCGACAGCGCTGACCGTTACGGTGTCGCCTCTGCCGGAGACCCTTGCCACGTTTGTGTTGGAGCTATCCCAGGTGTAGCTGTATCTGCCGTCACCGCCGGAGGCGTAGGCGCTGAGATAGTAGACGCCGCCCACGTCCATGCTGCCCGAGCCTTCCATATAGACGTAAAGGGGATCTTCCTTCGACTTGGATTCCGTGACAGTGACGCTGATGTACTGCGTCAGAAAGCTGTAGTTGCCGTCGTCATCGGAGGACGTGGCGTAGAGGGTAATCGTGGTGCTGCCGGCGCGCAGTCCCATGACATACGCCTGATAACCGTCATAGTCGGGATAGACGGCAATGATGGAGGAATCATATCCCGTCCACTGGATATCCCAGGCGTTGCCAAAGGGCGCGTTGACCAGTATCGTGTCGCCCACCTCGAGGGTTTCGCGGCTCTTTGCGGATGTCGTGACGCTGAGCCCCAGCATCATGACCATCACAAGTGCCAGAGAGAGAATACGCTTTGCGGTTTTCTTCATTGTACATTTCTCCTTTGCTGTTTTTTGTGCTTTGTGTTTACCGGCCCAAAGACCGAAAAACACAAACAGACCAAAATCTGACTAAACTATTATACATCATTTTGCGTGATAAAGCAACACTAAACCACAATATGGATGAAAAAAGCATTGGTGGAATCGCTCCGCCGCAAATTGACGCGAGAAGCAGCTGCGGCCGGACGTCAGATGACATAGTCGCCGCCGCCGTCGGCCTGCCGGTCAAGAACATCCTGCAGCGTAATGCCGTCAAGATATTCGTTTATGACCTTGTCAAGCCCCTCCCAGACGGGCAGAGTGGCGCACTCCGCCCGGTGAGCGCATTCGTTGTGCTCGGACTCAAGGCAGGAAACCGGTGCGAGCGAGCCCTCCGTCGCGCGCAGAATGTCGCCAAGGGTGTACTCCTCCGGCTTGCGCGAGAGCCGATAGCCGCCGGTATAACCGCGCGCCGTGCGCAGCAGATCAAAGCGGTTCAGAGTGGGAATGATCTGCTCAAGGTACTTTTTTGAAATTTCCTGCCGCTGCGCGGAATCCTTGAGCGCGACGTAGCCGTTTCCCTGATGCTCCGCAAGATCGAGCATGAGCCTGAGCGCGTAACGCCCGCGGGTCGATATCATCATTATGTATCACACTCCTTTTGCTGCATTATACTACTTAATTAGTAGGCAATCAAGAGCCGAAATAAATGTTCGGAAAAAATCTTAAATCTATAAGGAACAATACAATTTGAAAAATATTTACTTAACCTATTGACAATATAGGTGTTATGGTGTATACTCCGGTCAACATCATTTGAAAGGAAGACTGTTTTATGGCAGCTATCTACACCTCCGCCGATCAGCTTATCGGCAAAACTCCGCTGCTGGAGCTCACGCACATCGAAAAAGAGGACGGACTGGACGCCGTCGTTCTCGCAAAGCTGGAATACCTGAATCCCGCAGGCAGTGTCAAGGACCGCATTGCCAAGGCGATGATCGACGACGCCGAGGCGTCCGGCAGGCTCAAGCCCGGCGCGACCATAATCGAGCCGACGAGCGGCAATACCGGCATAGGCCTTGCCGCGGTCGCGGCGGCGAGGGGATATCGTGTTATCATCGTAATGCCTGAAACGATGTCGGTCGAGCGCCGCCAGCTTATGAAAGCGTATGGAGCCGAGCTTGTGCTGACCGAAGGCGCGAAGGGCATGAAGGGCGCGATAGCAAAGGCGGAAGAGCTGGCGAAGGAGATAGAGGGAAGCTTTATCCCGGGGCAGTTTGTCAACCCGGCAAATCCCAAGGCGCACCGTGAGACCACCGGGCCTGAGATATGGAACGATACCGACGGAAAGGTCGATATCTTTGTCGCCGGCGTCGGAACGGGCGGAACGCTGACGGGCGTCGGCGAGTATCTCAAGGGGAAGAACCCGAACGTGAGGATCGTTGCGGTAGAGCCGCAGGATTCGCCGGTGCTGAGCAAGGGGACGGCCGGCTCGCACAAGATCCAGGGCATAGGCGCGGGCTTTGTACCCGATGTGCTGAACACAAAAATATACGATGAGATCATTACCGTTGCAAACGAGGACGCCTTTGCGACCGGCAAGCGGATCGGCAAGTCTGAGGGTGTGCTTGTCGGCATCAGCTCGGGCGCCGCGGTGTGGGCCGCGCTTCAGCTCGCCGGGAGACCGGAGAACAAGGGCAAGACCATCGTGGCGCTGCTTCCGGATACGGGAGACCGTTACCTCTCAACGCCGCTCTTTGCGGACTGAACCGCAGAACTTTCTTTGACAATCTCGGGAAAAGACCGGATCACCGGCCTTTTCCTTTTTTAAATACCGCGAAACTGCCGCGAGTTTTTGCGATTGCAGTTTGAAGGATGATATGATATAATTTCCGAACAACACTTGTAGCGTCAGTGGGGCGGAATACACCGCACGGGCTCGCCGCAGCTTTTCGGCGGGAAATGATTAAAGAGGTTAAAAAAATGCTTATTCTGTTGGCGGTCCTTCCGGGGATAGTTCTTTTCTACATCGTCTGGAAGCATGACAAAATTGAAAAGGAGCCGGGCTCGCTGCTGCTGCGCCTTTTCATCTTAGGCGCGCTGACGACAATCAGCGCGATGCTGATCGGCACGCTTGGCGGATACTTCGTCAAGGATCTCTTTGAGGAGAACAGCCTTATCTACCTCATTATCGACAACTTCCTGCTCACCGCGCTGGTCGAGGAGGGCGGCAAATACGTCGTGATGAAGAAAACGACATGGCGGCATCCCGCGTTCAATTATACCTTTGACGCGGTGCTGTACGCCGTTACTGCGTCGCTGGGCTTTGCCGTTGTCGAGAACATCTTCTATGTCATCGACGGGGACGTTTCGACCGCGCTGATGCGCGCGGTGCTGTCCGTGCCCGGTCACGCTATCGACGGCTTGTTCATGGGGTATTATTACGGCATGGCAAAGGCTGCGGCGAGCGACGGGGACGCCCGCGCAATGAAAGCCGGGCTAAAAAAGGCGCTCTGGGTGCCTGTGCTGCTGCACGGTTTTTATGACTTCTGCCTGAGCTTTGAATCCGAGATCTTTACTATAGTGTTCTTCGCCTTTGAGCTTGTCATTACGGTCATCGCGATCAAGCGGCTCAAAACGGCGTCGCGTACGGACACGCCGGTCTGACGGAGCGAACCCGTCGTGGGGAGGAAAAATATGAAGCATAAAAGCAAAGCGTTATCTATGCTGCTGTCACTCGCGCTGCTGCTTGGCCTGATCCCCGCGGGCGCGACGGGGGCACGCGCGGTGACGATCGTCGAGCCCGAGCCTGTCGACGGCGACGGCGACAGTACCGGCACATACGATTATGATATCGATGACGTGTCGGAGGACGACTACTACTACGACGCGGTGCTCTGGGCGCTGGCAAACGAAATCACCAACGGCACGGGAGAGAACACCTTCTCGCCCGGAAACGGCTGCACACGCGCTCAGGTGGTGACCTTTCTGCACCGCGCGGCGGGGGAGCCTGAGCCGAAAAGCCTTGACTGCCCGTTTATCGACGTCCCGCCTGGAAGCTGGTACTTCAAGGCGGTGCTGTGGGCGGTGGAGCAGGGCATAACCAACGGCACGGGGC
>JAFZQQ010000415.1 GCA_017620315.1 Oscillospiraceae bacterium
GCTGGATGGACGACTACGGAAGCTCTTCCCTTACGCCGTGGGCCGCCCACAGGGACGTTATGACGAAGCTGGTCGTCGGAGAGGGCGTGCGCTCGATCGGGAACAGCGCCTTCGGCGGGGCAGGCAAGCTTGCCCTCGTGACCCTGCCCGCCAGCCTCAAAGCCATCGGCAACAGTGCGTTCGGAAGAGGCACGACGTTCGAGGCGGTCTACTACGGCGGCGGCACGGAGGACCGGGAGGCGATCGGCTGCAAGCCCGAAAACCAGCGTCTGATCAATTCCCCGTGGTTGTATTACTGCAACGGACCTGTCACGGTCAGCGGCAAAAAAGCCGATGATGCCGGCACAAAGCTTGCCTGGTCCGTGCGCAACGCCCAGTCGGGCTCGCTGCTCATCATTGCGCGGTACGATCCGGCCGGAAAAATGGAGAACGTGGAGCTTGTCGCAATCGAACGCAGCGAAGACGGTCTGATCGATCTGAGCAGCTTCGAGGCGGACTCCGTCTTCAGGTTCATGCTTGTGGACAGCAAGACCTTTGCGCCGCTGTGTGAGGTATGCAGCTACACTGTGAACTTTGAATATGAACTTTGAATATGACTGCTGAGCCGCGGCGCGGAAAGCGGCTCAGCCGCTTTTTTGAGTAAGCTGCGCTTCCCGGTCTTAAAAGGAAGGGCGCACGGGAGCTCCGTGCAATGTGTACTTTTCCCCGCACGTGTCGGGGGAAAATACGATCAGGTTCATTCGCCGGTAAGCGGCCGGCAAGCCCTGCGGGACATTCTTTGACAAGCTGACAAAAGGGAGAGGCGGAAACGCCTCTCCCTTTTGTTGTAGACCTATACGCTATTCCGATAGATTATTGTCGAACTTATACATATCTCTGGTTGTCGACGTCGAATACGCCGCGCGTGGTCAGGCGCAGCGTCGGGATGACCGGCAGCGCCATGAACGAGAGCGTCATAAACGGATCGACGCCGCGGCTGACGCCGAGCGCGAACGCTGCTTCCTTCGCCTTTTCGAGCTTATCGTTGACGGTTTTGAGCGGTTCCTCGCTCATAATGCCCGCGATCTCAAGCTGCAGCTCGCCCTTTGCCTCGCCGCCGTCCCAGACGACGATGCCTCCGTTCAGCGCCACAACACGGTTGACCGCCGCCGCCATATCCTCCTCATTTGTGCCGACGACGATGATGTTGTGGCTGTCGTGGGAGATGGAGGTCGCGACCGCGCCGGACTTGAGCCCGTAGCCCTTGATGTAGCCGACGCCGATATGGTGCGTGTTCTTGTGCCGCTCGACGACGGCGATTTTGAGTATGTCGCCCTCGACGTCAATCTTGTCGGCATAGCCCGCGTCCGAGGTCACGATCTCCCCCGGCACCATGCCCAAAACGCCGCGCGGGCGCGTCTCGACGAAGTCCCCGGCGCTGAGGCGCGGGACGTGGAAGGTCTCGTGCGCGTGCTTGACGAGATAGGGCTCGATCTCCGGCGCGGGGATGTCGGCAAGCTTCTCTCCGTCGTACATGAGCCGGCCCTTCTTGTACACCGAGAGGATGTTGAAATCCTTGAAATTATCGATGATGACGAAGTCGGCAAGGAAGCCCGGCGCGACCGCGCCGCGGTTGTTCAGAAGGAAGTAGCGCGCGGCGTGGTGCGAGGCGCACTTGACCGCGATGATCGGGTCGACGCCCGCCTCGATCGCCCTCTTCACGATATAGTCCATGTGCCCGAGCTCCAGAAGGTCGTTCGGGTGCTTGTCGTCGGTGCAGAACATGCAGTAGGTGTAATACTGCGGGGTGAGCAGCGGCAGCAGCGCGTCGAGATTGCGCGCGGCCGTGCCCTCGCGGATCATGATATACTGCCCGCGCTCCAGCTTGGCAAGCGCGTCCCGGATGTCCGAGCATTCATGGTCGGAGTAGACGCCCGCGGCTATGTAGGCGTTGAGGTCGTTGCCGCTCAGGTTGGGCGCGTGGCCGTCGATTTTCTTGTGGTGCGCCTGCGCGGCGACGATCTTCTGCAGCACCTGCTCGTCCGCGCCGACGACGCCGACAAAGTTCATCATCTCGGCAAGGCCCTCGACGCGCCCGTGCTCGTAGAAGGAGTCTATCGCGCGGTAGTCCAGCGACGCGCCCGACTCGTCCAGCGGCGTCGCCGGGACGCAGGAGGGCAGCATCACGCGCACGTCGACGGGCAGGCCCTCGGTAGCCTGCAGGATGTATTCGATGCCGTCCGTGCCCATGACGTTGGTGATCTCGTGCGGGTCGGTGACGACGGTGGTCGTGCCGTGCGGCAGCACAGCCTTAACGAACTCGGTGGGCGATACAAGCGAGCTTTCAAGATGGATGTGCGCGTCGACAAAGCCCGGCAGCACCAGCTTGCCGCCAACGTCGACCTCGACCTTGCCGTGGTACTCCTCGCCCATTCCGGCGATCAGCCCGCCCGCGACCGCAATGTCGCCGTGGCTCAGCTCGTTGCAGAAGACATTAACGTAGGTCGCGTTCTTCAGCACCAGATCCGCTTCCTCGCGCCCTGCGGCGACCTCCACCACATGCACCTTCTTGGCAAACTTCCGATTGATCTTGCCCGCGTAGCTCTCCTTTGCCATTGCCGCACCTCCGAATCAAAATATTTTTTTGTATTCATTTATTTTATTTAGGATAACGCAAAAGCAACCGCGGTTCAAGCCAAAATTTCACGAGTTTTTTTGTTGAAAGCGGCAAAAGGGCGTGTCGCGGAACGTCCCGCAACACGCCCAGGCTGATATTCGATTGCATAGTTTCCGCGCGGAAAAGCGGCTGTATTCCGCAAAGGCCGGCGTCAGGCATTACGCTTGTTGTAAAACCCAAACTCCTGCGCGATCAGCTCGCTGCCGTAAGCGCCGAGCTTTTCGACGCAGCGCTCGTATGCCGCGAGGAACTGCCGCGCTTCGTCGGTCAGCTCCGCTCCGCCGCCGCCCTTTCCGCCCGTTGAAGATGCAAGCAGTTTGACGCCGAGGCCCTCCTCGGCGTTTTTCGTTATCTTCCACGCCTTTGAATACGCCATCTCCATCGACTGCGCCGCCGCGCGCAGCGAGTGGTGCTCGTCCACGCGGTGCAGCAGCTCCGCGATACCCGGGCCAAAGCACTTTCTGTCCGTAAAAAGCCGCAGCGACAGCACGGGGTGAAGCTCATTTTTCATACTCGGCACTTCCCTTCGTATGATTTCTCATATCTTATTTCGACCGGGTTAGGAAAAAATAAAGTGGTGAAACCGATTATTGCTTATAAACCGTCTTAATGATACAGTCTCTGCCCATTTCCACGACGAAGTTTCCGTTCAGCACCTTTATTTGACCATCGTCATAGTACGACACAAAGTAATTGGACGTTGCATATCTTCCGTCCCATCGGGCGTCCCAGATGTTTAAACTGCAAAGCGGATAGCCGCCCTGCAAAACGATCTCGTTTTTATCAAGCGCGGACCGGATGATCCCGTTTGTTTCATCCGTGAATGCTTTGACGCACTCGTTCACCTTCGGGTCTGTCCGGGAGCCGCGCTGCAGCGGCGAAGCGCCATCTATGGCCTTTACGGCAAACGGGATATCGTCAAATGCCTGAAAGTCCACCGCGGAGTGCAGCTCCAGACAACGCAGGAAAGCGGCTCCGATCCCATACGAAACGACCCGGATCGGCGTGTAGCTGGCGGGCTTTTTGATCTTGTCCATGATCTTATCCCACGCCGAAGCCGCCTTTTGCGGGTCAAGCTGCGCAAGCGCCTTCAGCTCGACATAATTTGCGCTGCCCTCAATTTGCTCTATCCTCGCCTCATAGTCATACTCCGCGGGGAACTTCTCCGAGCGCAGCTTCCGCAAGGACAAAAGCTCAGAAAATGCCGCGGCGCTGCCGTTTGCAAAAGCGTCCTTGATAAGCTCGGCTTCGTCGAGCTTCATGGTGATGTTTTCCGTCGAATACCGATAGTCAAAAAGCGCCGCTCTCTCGTCCGCCCAGCGGCTCTCGCCGGAAGCCTTCTGAAAGGCGTGGAACATTTCATGCACGATGGAGGAAGCGAGCAGATCAAGATCCTCCACCGGCTCTGACAAATCCCAAATGGCGATATGCTCGCCCTTGTACTCGATGGAGGTGTTGGCGGTGAATTCCTCTGTTTTTTCAATGTAAGCGCCGTCAAAAAAGCACTGCTCATCGTTATACAACGCGAATCTGAGCGGAGCAAAGCCTCTCCAAAGCGATGAAAAGTCTATCAGCCCGAGTCTGGCCAGCACTTCTCCATATATCTTTTGCAGCTCCATTGTCGCACATCCTTTTACAAAAATATCCACGGGCTGTTCACAAAGGCAAAACGCTCGTCAGCACGCCCAGTATAACCTGACTTGCCAAATTTCCAACTACGGCAGAGGTAATCGCTTTGTCCCTCGGAAGCTCATCGACGAGCATCACAAAGGTGACCATTTCAACGAGAAGCACCACCGGTATGCAGCCAACATAGATCGAACGCATATATGTGTTCGCGTTGAGTCCCGCAATCAAATAATGCTGCGCACCCTGCGTAACGATGTTGATTGCAAGGAACATCAGCCAGCTTTTCAGCTTCCGGAAGCCATAGCAGAGAAAGATTATCCCTTCTATCAAGACTGCAATGCCGATCCACATGGTAAGAAGCAAGGGCGCGCGCCAACCCGGTATCCCGCGGCTGAGCTGCCCGGTCTTCCAATCCATCGTGACATAGTCCTCTGCGCCGCGCACGGTAAGCATCTCGTCGGGAATGACAATCGTCCTCGTTTCACCGCCGCCGGAAAAAACCAGCTCTGCGTCCTTGAGGTCAACGTTGTTCCCGTACCACTCTTTGATCTGCCTTGTCTCTGCGCGATACAGCCGATGCTGCCACTCCCATGCGCGATGCTTTGCCTCCATCCCGGCCGTTACGGTCTTTCCCTGCTTTTTGATATGGATGGTTACGGTAAGATCGTTCGGTGCGTGAAGAGTCAATACCGTGAGGATAGGCGGGTAATAAGGCGGCAGCGCAGCCATGACCGGTGAGGATAACAAGAGCAGCGCGGCCATAAGCGACAAAGCATAGCGTTTTGTTTTGCTCATGTGCATCCTACTCTGCAAGCTCTGCGCGATATGCCTTATTCATCGTGCAGCAGCACGCCGTCCCGCATTGTGAAGACCTCGTCCATCTGAGAGGCGATGTCAAGATCGTGCGTGACAATGATCACGGCGCAGCCGTCCTCGTGCGCGAGCCGCATGAGAATGTCCACCACCTGCTCGCCGCTTCCGATGTCGAGATTGCCGGTGGGTTCATCCGCAAGAATGATCTGATTGCCCGCCGCCAACGCCCGCGCAATGGCTACGCGCTGCTGCTGTCCGCCGGAGAGCTGCAGCGGGAAACGCGCGAATTCCTCCTCCTTGATGCCGACGGCGGTAAGCTGTGTCCGCGCGCGCTCCATTGCCTCAGCCTTCGGTACCTTTTTCAGCTTGAGCGGATAGATCACGTTTTCGATCGCGGTGAGCATCGGAAACAGATTGTAGCTCTGGTAGATGACCGCCGCGTGATCGCGCCGATAGGCGTCGCAGTCCATTTCGCGTGTGGAGCGGCCTTCAAAGAACACATCTCCCCCGGTTGGCAGCTCCAAGCCGGCAAGCAGGCTCAAAAAGGTCGTTTTTCCGCTGCCCGACTTGCCGACGATGGCATAGGTCCTGCCAAGCTCGAACGAGCAGTTGACCTGCTTGACCGCATGCACGGTCTGGTATTTGTTCTGGTAGGAAAAAGACAGGTTTACCGCTTTCAAAAGTTCCATAGTGTTATCCTCACTCCTGTTCCCGCAAGATTGCGTTCGGCGCCACGCGCACCGAGCGCGCTATTGCAAGACTGCAACCGATCGCGTGACAGATCAGAAAAACGACGGCGGAAATCGGCCTGCGCATCACCGCGCCGACGACAAGCGCCGCAAACAGCGGCAGGATGATCTGCTCCGCCAGCACACCGAAAAAGAGCTGACTGCGTGTTACGCCGATGCTTCGCATCAGGGCGTAAGTCCTCGCCTCGCCGCGCGTGGCGAGAAAGCCCACCAGAAAGCCTGCGCCGAGGCTCAAAAGCGTAATAAGCGGCAAAAGATAGGTCAGGCGCTTGATGTTCTGTTCCATTGCCGCAAGCGTTGCGCGGTACTGCTCGTCATAAACTGTGAAACCGAATCTTCCCTTCGGCGCCGCCTCCGTCGGGTCCACCTCGCTGAGCATGGGTTCCGCAGCCTTGATCAATTCTTCTACGTGCGCGTTGTCCGCGACAAGGAAAGAAGCGGAGTCGGTGGTCTCAAAGCCCGAGAGCCGCCTCGCGAGCTGTTGTGAGGCGGCATAGGGCATATAGAGTTCC
>JAFZQQ010000416.1 GCA_017620315.1 Oscillospiraceae bacterium
ACATGGGTCTCGTCCAGAAAAGCGACGCCCTCCGCGCGCAGCAATTCTATCTGGCGCTCCGCTCCGCCGAAGGCGAAGCCCGGGCACACGGCGCCGTCCTTCATCACGACGCGGTGGCAGGGCACCACGCCCGGATACGGGTTTGCGTGCAGCGCGTAGCCGACGACGCGGGAAAGCCGTCTGTTCCCGATCGCCTCCGCGACCTGTCCGTAATTAGCGACGCTGCCGCGCGGGATGAGCTTCACCGCCTCGTAGACCTTTTCAAACGTTGTCATTTTTTCCCCCCCATTTGAAGTCGAACTGCGCGAGCAAAAGGCTGAGTACGACCAGCGCCGCGCCGATATAGTTCCGCGGAAGCAGGCGCTCATGCGCGAGGAAATACGCGATGATCGCCGAGAACACAGGCTCCAGCGTAAAGATCAGTGCCACGCGCTCCGCCGAGGTATGCTTCTGCTGCGTGGTCTGGATAACGAACGCGACCCCCGAGCAAAGCACGCCGAGGAACAGCGCCGCGCCCCAGACCTCCGGCGAGCGCGGCAGCCGCGGCTGCTCAAAGACAAGCGAGAGCAGCAAAAAAGCCGCGCCGGTGACGCCGATCTCAACGACGCTCATTCCGATGGGGTCCACCTCCGGTCTCGCGACGGCGCGCTCGGTCATTACGATGTCAAAGGCGTATGCGACCGAGCACATAAAGCACAGCGCGTCGCCCGTTGCGAAACGGAGCGTTTCGTTCAGCGTCAGCAGCGCCAGTCCCAGCGTACACAGCAGCAGCGACGCCGCAAGCTTCTTCCCGGGCTTCCGGCGGAACAGCGCAAGCTCTATGATCGGCGTAATGATCACCGCGAGGCAGCTTATGAACCCCGCGTTCGACAAAGAGGTCAGCTTTACGCCGTAGGTCGCGCCGATGTATGTGACCACCAGCACCAATCCCACCGCGCAGCCCCATTTGACGGTCTCGCGCGTCATCGAGCGGTAATGTCCGCGGTATACGGCGCTGAGCACGACGAACGCGCTGAGAAAGCGGAAGGCGTTGAGGTTCAGCACCTCAAGCTCCGTGAAGCAAACGCGCGAAAAATAATAGGATATGCTCCAAAAGCCCGTCGCAAGCGCAAGCAGAAGCTCCGCCCTGCGCTGCTTTGCCATGCTCCCGCCCCCCTTCGTAAAACAGCCGGCAAAGGCGTTTCGCCCTTGCCGGTTTTTTCGCAATCATGCTCAGCCCTTGTTCTTCATCCCAAAGTGCAGCTCACGCATGCCCTCCACCTCGTCGCAGATCGGCTTGAGGTTGCAGGAGCCGCAGTCGGTCGGGATGCCCTCGAGGATGTGCGTGAGCGTTTTGGTGATACCGTCGACCTTCTTCGCGGTCTTTGAAAGCTCGGCGACCACCGGGCTGTCCGTAATAAAGACAAGCTGCACCCGGCGCACATGCGGGTTTTTGTGATAGCCGCGGATATACGCCGCGCCGATCCTTTGAAAGCTGACGCCGCGCGCGACCGCAGTCTTGCTCAGGCGCACCTGCTCGCGGTTGCTCTCCGACGAGATGCGCACCATATAGCCCTCGGGAAAGACGTGGTACTTGACGAACTCCATATCGCGTATCGCCTGATACGCCGCTTCGTCGTCTCCGCCCAGCTCGTCCGAGAGCAGAAACACAAGCCGCGCAAACGAAACGTCACCGCGCAGCTCGGTAAGGTCCTTGCCGTACAGCAGTATCTCATTCGCCGGGACAAGTGCATCGCTGCTCGTGACGCAGGTGAAGTTCGCCGAGGGGCAATTGCCGCCGCCCAGCTCGAACGCCGCGTCCCGCAGCATGACAAGCTCGCTCTCTCCCGTATCGCGCCAGGCAAAGCCTTCGTCGTATGACCACCGTCGCGGCTCCGCTCCCTCAAGGAGAGAGCGGGTCGCGGTGATAATGGGATCGTACAGCTCCATCTGCTAAAACTTGATATCCACGTTCTTGCGGTCGTGGATGCGGTTCACCTGTGTGTAGACCCAGCCGAGGACCTTCTGGTCAAGGTTCCAGAAGTACACGACGAACAGCACAAACACAACGGCGAACAGGATTTTAAATATCGTCCAAAGGATACCCAAAGCCTTTTTCATGGAAAACCTCCGTTCAGGTCTGATTGCAGCGGCTTACGCGCCCTTTTTGGCCATGCCCTTCTGGCGCGCATACTCCGCCGCGCCAAGGGCGCCCATGAGTTGCGGGTCGGTCTTGAGCTCGACGACCTTGAGCTTGAGCACATGCTCGATCGCCTGCTTGAGCCCGTCGTTCTTCGCGCAGCCGCCCGTGAGCGTGATGCTGTCCACCGCGCCCGCCTTCTTCGCCATGACAAAGCAGCGCTTCGCGACCGCCATCTGGATGCCCGCAGCGATCTCGTCCATCGGCTTGCCCTCGCCCACGAGCGTGATGACCTCGCTCTCGGCGAACACCGTGCACTGCGCCGTGATGGGGATCACGTTCTTCGCGCCCAGGCTCAGCTTCGAGAACTCCGGCAGCGACATCTCAAACGAGCGCGCCATCGCCTCATAGAAGCGTCCCGTACCTGCCGCGCACTTGTCGTTCATCGCGAAGTTCTTCACCGTGCCGTCGGTGTCGATGCTGATGCCCTTGACGTCCTGGCCGCCGATGTCGATGATCGCCTTCACGTCCGGATTCGTGATGTGCACGCCCATCGCGTGGCAGGAGATCTCGGAGATGTTCTCGTCCGCGAAGGGCACCTTGTTGCGCCCGTAGCCGGTGCCGATCAGGTACGCCAGCTCCTTCGAGTCCTTCAGGCC
>JAFZQQ010000417.1 GCA_017620315.1 Oscillospiraceae bacterium
CCCTCATGATCCTCGACGATCTTCAGATCCTTGACCGTGGTCAGCGCAATTCCTCGCACGCGGTCAAAGTGTATCGCTATTCCCTGCATCAGCCTGTAGATCTGCGTTTTATGCGCGACCTCAAAGAGCATCGCATGGAACTCGTTGTCAAGCGACATCAGCGAGTCCGGCGAGCGGCTTTCGAGATAGAACTTCTGCAGGCGTACATTCGCCCTCAGGCGGGAGAGATCCTCCGGCGTCGCCATCTCACAGTCCAGCTCCGCAACGGCGCATTCCAACAGCCCGCGCATGAAACGCGATTCGTCCACCAGCTTATAGTCAATGAGCGAGACTGTGCTCTTCTTCTGAGGCTGCACATCCACTATGCCGACCTTGCTGAGCTCGATAAGCGCCTCGCGTACCGGCGTACGGCTGAGCCCCATAGCCGAAGCAAGCTCGTTTTCGCTGATCTGACTGCCGGGAGCAAGGTTAAGGCTCACTATATTGTCTTTCAGTGTGCGCAGGGCATAGTCGCGCCCCGTTTCACGCGGCAAGCGTTCCAAAATGCGCATTGGCATCGGGAGAAGCCTCCTGTCATAAGTATAGGTTCAAATCGCCGGAGCGATATCTCTTCATACCGCGGCGGTGTATTTTTTCAGCGTTGCACGAACCGCGCCGGGCCCCGCAAGCAGCTCGCGCAGCATTCCGCAGATCTTCTCCGCCAGTCCCAGCTCGCAAAGGTCGGAGGCAAAGAGCGTCCTGTCCGACAGGATCGGAGCAAGAACGCCGTCGGCGGCGCTCTCCGGCTCGCCGAGCTTCACATTGCCAAGCTTCTTCTTCAGCACGTCAAGCATCGGGTCGCTGCTGCATGAAAAGGGCTCTCCCCTGTCGTCCAGAGCAAGCAGATAACGAAGCCACAGCGCTATCGCAAGCGGGATAAAGGTAAGCGACCTGACGTCCAGCTCCGGGCGCTCGGCGTAGCTTTTTATCGTTTCACCGAAGCGAATCGGTATCTTCTGCGAGGTATCCGTCGCGATACGCTGCGGCGCGTCCGGCAAAAACGGATTCGGAAGCCGCACGTTCACCACCGTGTCAAGGAATTCGCGCGGATCGATCACGCCGGGATCCGCTGCGACTGCAAGCCCTTCGACATAGCCCACTCCGCGCGCAAGCGCGGAGAGCTCGGGGTCTTTCATTTCTTCTGATATTCGCGTGAAGCCCAGAAGGCAGCCCCCGACCGCGAGCGCGGTGTGCAGCGGATTGAGACAGGCGCAGACCTTCATTTTCTCAGCGCGTCTAACCGTATCCCGGTCTGTGAAGATAACGCCCGAATGCTCGAGCGGAGGCCGCCCGTTCGGGAAATCGTCCTCCACGACCAGATACTCGCTCTCCTCGGCGTTTACAAAGGGCGCTATGTGCGTACCCTCGCCCGTCACCGACGCCGAAAGCGCAAGCCCGTCGGCGCCGAGCATGGCGGCGACCGAGGCGTCCGGCGCCGGGGTGATCTTGTCGATCATCGTCCACGGGAAAGACACCTTTTGTTCGATATATCCGATAAAGCTCTCCGGCACAAACCCGTTATCTGCCCAGGCACGCGCGAAGGTCATGATTGAGGTGCGAAGCGTTTCCCCGTTGCACGAGCAGTTGTCCATGCTGACCATGGCAAGCGGCGCGGCGCCGGTATTGAACCGTTCGAGCAGCAGCGCCGTCACGCGGCCCCAGTAGCTCCGCGTCTCCTCGGGCCGTGCCGAAAGGTCGCGCTCCGCGTCCGCAATGCGGTAACCCTTTTCCGTGATGGTAAAGCTCACAAGCTGCAGCGACGGCGCGGCAAATACCTCGCGCAGGCGCGACTGCTCCTCTCCCAGCAGCCAGCAGACCTCGGCGATGCTGCCGATCACGGTCTTTTCAACGCTTCCGTCGCACTTGAGCGTGGCAAGCACCGTAAGCGCGTCGTGTTCATCATAGCTCGCGCGCTTTTCCGGAGACGCCGAGCGCTCGACCGCGACGATGCCGGTTTTCATTTCCCCGCTGTCAAGCAGCTTCTGCGCGGCGTTCGCCTGAAACGCCTTGAATATGTTGCCCGCGCCGAAATGCACCCATTGCGGCGCACGGCGCGTCTCCGCGCGCATAGCGTCTCTGTCGAAGCGCGGCAGGGCGTAGCCCTTCGCCTCCCACTCGCTGCGGTTTTTGAGCCCGCGGTCAGTAAGCTCAAGCATATTTAATCCTCCATGTGGCATCAAGCGTCAAAAGAAATGAATAATCCTCTTTCCATGGAGGATTATCGCCATGTTTCGCATTTGCCGCGTGAGCGGCGGGTGAAACGGCATTTTTGATCAGCGTGTTTTTTCACGCTGTTCTTCTCACTTTGCGTTTTTTACAACCGCTTCCCAGAGACCGTTGAGATATGCGGCTCCGAGCGCGCGGTCATAAAGCCCATAGCCCGGGCGGCCGGTTTCGCCCCATATCATGCGCCCGTGGTCCGGGCGGATGTAGGAATCGGGGCATGTCTCGAAGACCGCGCGCATGATCTCGTACATATCAAGGTCGCCCGACTCGCTCAGATGCGCCGCTTCACGGAATTTTCTGTAGCCGAGGTGCTTGATATTGCGCACATGCAAACAGCCGATGCGCCCCATCGAGCCAAAGTGCCGTATGGCCGCCACGACGTCGTTATTCGGGTCTGAACCCAGCGAGCCCGTGCACAGACAGACGGTGTTGCTCGGCGAATCGCGCAGGGCAACGATCTTGTCGAAGTCGCTCTGCGAGTGCGCAATGCGCGGAAGTCCGAAAACCGGCCATGCCGGATCGTCCGGGTGGCAGGCCATCACAATCCCCTGCTCCTCGCAGACGGGTATGATGCCGTCGAGGAAGTACTTGTAGTTCGCGCGAAGGTCGTCCGGCGCAACGCTCTTGTACAGTTCAAGCGTCTTTTCAAGCTCCGCGAGCCGCTCCGGCTCCCAGCCCGGCAGCGTGAAGCCGTTGCTTCCGTCGATCGTACTGCGGACAAGGTCCAGCGGGCTCATATCGCCCAGCTCAGCCTCGTCGAAGTACAGGCTGTTCGAGCCGTCCTCGGGTATGAGGCGGGCAAGATCCGTGCGCAGCCAGTCGAACACCGGCATGAAGTTGTAAACGATGACCTTGACGCCGTGCTTCGCGAGGTTCTTTATCGTCTCGCGGTAGTTTTCAATAAACCTGTCCCGGCTCGGCAGTCCCAGCTTGATATCCTCGTGTACGTTTACGGATTCGATGACCTCGCACTCCAGCCCCGCGGCGTTGACCTGAGCGATATACGCGGCGATCTCGTCCTCGTTCCAGACCTCGCCCGCCGCCTTGTAGTCCAAAAAGCCCATGATCCCGGTCATTCCGGGGATCTGTTTGATCTGCGAAAGCGTCACACTGTCGCTTTTCTCGCCATACCAGCGAAATGTCATTTTCATAGCGAAACGCCTCCTCAGCCGCCGAGCACGGGAACATATCCACCCCAGAGCTTCGGCAGAAGCAGGCTGATATCCGGCAAGTAGGAGATCAGAAGCAGCGTAGCGATCATGCACAGATAGAACGGCAGCGTAGCCTTGACAACGCGTTCCATCGGCAGCTTCGCAACGGAGGAGCCGATAAACAGCACCGCGCCGACCGGCGGGGTCAAAAGGCCTATGCCGCAGTTGAGCACGACCATGATTCCGAACTGCACAGGATCCAGCCCGCAGTACTGTGTGGCAATGGGCAGCAGTATCGGTGTGGTGATAAGGATGATCGGCGCCATGTCCATGACACAGCCGAGCAGCAGCAGAATGAGGTTGATAAGAAGGATCAGCACAATGCGGTTATTTGTGACGCTGATGATCGCCTTCGCGGCGAGATCGGGCACATGGAGTATGGTCAGGCAGTTGCCGAACACCGCCGAGGTCGCGATCAGGATAAGCACGATGGCAAGCGTGCTCACGCATTCGTCCAGCGCCTTCCAAACGCCCTTCCAGTCGAGGCCCTTGTAGATGAACACCGACACGATCAGCGAATAGATGACCGCAATGGCGGCGGACTCGGTGGCGGTAAAGGCTCCGCCGATGACGCCGACGACCACGATGATGATTGCCGCGAGCGCCCAGAAGGAGGTGCCGAGCTGCTTGAGAAAATTGCGCAGATTGAACTTCTCGCCCTTGGGATACTTGCGCTTGACCGCTATGATGTACGAGCCGACCATCAGCGAGATAGCAAGCACCGCGCCGGGCAGATAGCCCGCGAGGAACAGCGCGCCGACCGAGATACCGCCCGCCGTCATCGCGTAAATGACCATGTTGTGGCTCGGCGGGACAAGCAGGCCCTCGCAGGAGGAGGTGATCGTCACAGCGGTGGAAAAATCTCCGTCGTAGCCCTGCTCCTCCATCATCGGGATCAGGATCGAGCCGAGCGAGGCTGTGTCTGCCGCGGCAGAGCCGGAAATGCCTCCGAAGAAGTAGCTGGCGACGATGTTGACCATCGCAAGTCCGCCGCGCATCCAGCCGACAAGCGAGTTCGCGAGCGCGATCAGCTTGTCGGAGATGCCGCCCGTG
Organism: Oscillospiraceae bacterium; assembly: GCA_017620315.1. Taxonomy (GTDB): domain Bacteria; phylum Bacillota; class Clostridia; order Oscillospirales; family Oscillospiraceae; genus Hominicoprocola. Next base: position 4,530 of record JAFZQQ010000417.1, read on the forward strand.
CCCATCAGCACGCCCATCGTGATGAAGAACGGCACTGCCATCAGCGAGAACGAGCTGATGCCCTTGACCATCAAACGGCAGACGTCAAAAAGACTGTTGCCCTGCACAAGCAGGCAGAAAACGGAGGAAAGGCCCACAGCGTAGGCAATCGGGAAGCGAAGAATAATCATCAGCGCAAAGGAACCGAGAAGCACCAAAATTGCAAGCGACTGTACGCTCATTTGTTTTCCTCCTCCTTCACAAAGAACTTTTTGATGTTATTGAACAGGGATTCCAGCTCAAAGACGATCATCGCAAGCCCCGCAAGCGGTATCGGGAAGTACATCCAGAAGCGGCTGAGCGTCGGCAGCGACACGTAGAACCCGCGCGAGCCGAGCGTCGTGGCATATTTCCAGCCGACGACCATCATTACAGCGCCGAGCGCCAGAACCGCAACGTCGGCAAGCACATCGAGCACCATGAGAAGCTTTTTGGGAAGATAACGGTCAAACGCCGTCATGCGTATATGCGCTCCGCGGCGGATCGCAAGCGCCGCCGAGAGCACCGCCATATAGCTCATGGCGGTAAGGACGATCTCCTCCGTCCAGGAGGGATCGGTTATTACCGAAAGGAAGGAAAATGCGGCCGAGTTCTTTGAAAGCTGCTGGCAGTAACGCCCGAGAACGGCGTAGGAGGTGATGAGTATGTCCGCGACCAACAGCACCTTGCAAATAAACAGAAACACCTTGTACATTAAGTCGTAGACCGGCTTGAGTCTGTCGAGAGCGGTAAAAATTTTAGGCATAGTCTTTCTCCTTGTCGCAAATAAGAAGGAAGCGTTTGGGAATAAGGAGGGCGCGGGCTTCCCCGCGCCCTCCGTGTCTGAGGTGGTAAGTTGGATTACTTCATCGCCTGGATCTGCTGATAGAGATCGCCCAGATCGCCGGTGGTGTACTGGGAAACGACGTCCTTGACGGCGTTCGCCCACGGGGTCTTGTCGGTGACCTCAACAATGTTGACGCCCTCGCTCTTGAGCTGGTCGAGAACCTTCTGCTCAGCACCCTCCATAAGCTGCTGGTTGAACTGCTGTGCATAGGCGGCAGCCTGCATGATGACGTCCTGCTGCGCCGGAGTGAGCTTGTTCCAGCCGGTGTCGGTCACGATGACCTGAACCGCGCCGAGGGTGTGGCCGTCGAGGATCATGTTCGGGGCAACCTCGTCAAACTTGTTGGACTTGTAATTGCCGATGGGCTGCTCAGCGCCGTCGCAAACGCCGGAGTTGAGAGCGGAATAGAGCTCGCCGAAGGAGACGACCGTCGGGGAAGCGCCGAGACCGGTGACCAGACCGTTCATGATCGGGTCGTTGGACACGCGAAGCTTCATACCCTTGAGATCCTCGATGCCGGAGATGGACTCGCGGGTGAAGAAGTGACGGAAGCCCTCCTCGCCGAAGAAGATGCCGCGCACAGGCAGGCCGATCTCCTGGGGCTCATTGAGGAATTCCTTGGCAAGATCGCTGTTGGCGAACTTCCAGAAGTGCTCGCGGCTGGCAAAGGTGAACGGGAGCGTGCAAAGCACGGTTTTCTTCACGCCGTAGGAGTTGAGCGCGAACACAGAGATACGGGAGATGTCGATCTGGTTGGAGCCGGCCATAATGGAGTCGAGCACGTCGTTCTCGGAACCGAGCACGCCGCTCGCCTGAATGTCGATGGTGATGCTGCCGCCGGAGAGCTCCTCAGCCTTCTCCTTGAAGGCGGTGGCGACCTGGCCGATAAAGCTGTCGATGGGGTTGACCTCGGCGTAGACAAGGGTCACGTGCGGGTCGTTGGCAACGTTGCTGCCTGTGTCGGCGGGCGTCGTCGCCGCGGGGGTGCTGCTCGCCGGAGCGCTGGACGCGGGTGCAGGCGTGCTTGCGGTATTGCCGCCGCAGGCGGCAAGCGCAAAGGCCATAACAAGCGCAAGCAGCAAAGAGATAGCTTTCTTCATTTCTGTTTCCTCCTGTATTCATTCAGCAGTTTTTTGGGGGGTCACCCCTTGATGTATCCATACTATACCATACAAGCTCGCGTATGTCTACTAGTATACCAGCAAAATATTTGTAACATTTTTTGTGTACATCAACCAAACAAAGCTCTTGCATTATTCTATAGACATACTATATTGTATATAGTACAGAAACCTAAAATGTACAGAAACCTAAAATTTTTACAGGAGAAACGGGATATGGCTGAAGGCTCTTATATCGCCCGCACGAGCGGGCTCAAGGCGAAGGACTATCTGGGATATGCGATGGTGGACACGGCGGGATGTCTGGTTTTCAGTCTCGTCACCACGCTGCTGCAAAAGTTCTATACGGATATTTTTCATTTGAGCCCGCTGTTCATCATGCTGATGTTCATCGCGGCGCGTGTGTGGGACGCGATAAACGACCCCATTATGGGGCGTATATGCGACACGGTGAAGCCCGGGCGCTTCGGCCGTTATCGCCAGTGGTTCCTCTATGCCGCGCTTCCGCTCGCGCTCTCGTCGGTGCTGATGTTCCTCAGGCTCCCCGGCATCGGTGAGCCCGGACGCGAGACCGCGACCTGCGTATACGCCGCAGCGACCTATATCTTCTTTGGGATGGCTTACACGGTGCTGCAAATACCCTACGGCTCGCTTGCCTCCGTCGTCACGACCGACGCCTCCGAGCGCAGCCGTCTTTCCGTATGGCGCTCCATCGGCGCGGCGATAGGCTCCATCCCCGTGCTGCTCATTGCAAGCTTCGCATACGAAAAGCGGCTCGATGCCGCCGGGAACGTCGTCCTTGGTGAGAACGGGAGGGCGATCACCGATATGCAGTACGCGCCGGTGCTGCGCGGCGTTATCATAATGTCGGTCTGCTCGCTCGCGATGCTGCTCGTCGCCTTCACGCTCAACCGCGAGCGCGTAAAAACAAAACCCCGCGCCCCGGAAAAGGGCGCGGCGGCGGACGCTATGCGAAGGCTATTTAAAAACCGCGCCTTTATCGCGGTCAGCCTTGCCTCCATGCTGCTGCTTGCGGGGCAGATGTTCACGCAGAGCTTTTACACCTATCTCTTTGACGATTATTTTCACGCGAACTGGATGAACCTCGCGGCGCAGGCCTGTACCTATTCCCCCATGCTCGTGATGATGTTTATTCTTCCGGGACTCGCAAAAACCGTCGGCAAGAAGGAGGTCTGTGCCGTTGGCGTCGCCGCAGCCGCGGCGGCAAACCTTGCGCTCTATCTCCTGCGCGGTATGGGATCGTCGAGCCTCATGTGGGTGTTCCTCGCGCTGTGCTTCGTCAGCGGCTGCGGGCTCACCACGCTTGTCATGCAGCTCTGGGCGATGGTCACCGACGCCGTGGACGACGTTGAGGTCAAAACCGGCAGCCGCGACGACGGAACGGCGTACTCGGTGTTCAACTTCTTCCGCAAGCTCGGTCAGGTGCTCTCCGCTGTCTGCGTCAACGGGGCACTGATCGGCATGAATTACCGTTATGAAAAGGGCGCGGTGCAGACTCTTGAGAACCTGAAAAAAATGTATGACCTCGCGACGCTGATCCCCGCGGTGCTGTTCGCGGTCATGGCGCTGATCCTCTTTGTTTTCTATCCTTTAGGCAAACGGCAGGTGGGCGAGCTCCAGACGCAAAAGGAACAGAGGCTGAAGGAGGCGTACGAGAAAAAGGAGATCGATATTTAGCAGCGGAAGGGGCAATGATATGGACAGGACAGAGCTTGTCGAGCTGACGGTATTGTGCCTGATCGAAGACGGGGACAGGATACTGCTTCAAAACAGGGTAAAGAAGGATTGGCAGGGTTATGCCCTTCCGGGCGGTCATGTGGAACCGGGAGAATCCTTTGTCGACGCTGTGATCCGGGAGGTAAAGGAGGAGACCGGTCTTGTGGTGGCCGATCCGAGGCTGGTCGGCGTAAAGCAGTTCCCCACGGAAAACGGAAGATACGTCGTTTTGCTGTTCAAGGCAACAAGGTGGTCAGGGCGTCTCGTTTCGTCCGAGGAGGGGCACATGGAGTGGATCGAATACGACCGGCTTTCGACGGTAAAAACCGTCGATGACCTTGACGCTCTGTTAAACGTGATGAATTCGCCGGAGCTGAGTGAGTTTCAGTATCTGGTCGAAGGCGGCGCGTGGAGCGTTTAAATCAAATGATCCAAACCACACGGGCAGGTCGGTATACCGGCATGGAACCGTCACGCGGCTGCCGCCGGGATAAGGCTCTCCCTCTCCCCGGAGGCGCCATTCGCCGTGCGGAAGCGTGACCGAGACCTCCTCCGCGCCCTCGTCGAACACGGGACAGGCCAGCACGCTGTCGCCGCAGAAGAAGCAGTCCGCCTCGCAGTCGTAACCCGGCTCATTCAAAAAGACCGGGTATATGAGCGGGTCGTGAGTGCGGACGCTGCGGCGCATTTCTTTGCTCAGATACGGCGCTATGCGCCCGCGCAGATCAAATATCGCGCGCACGGCGTCCATCAGCTCGGGATAGAGCCACGGCATCGTCGGCTCCTCGCCGGGCTTCCATGAATGCAGCGTAAAGCGAGGCGTGAACACGCCGTACTGAAGCCAGCGCATGAACAGTTCGCGTCCCGGCTTCGGGCCGGCAAAGCCTCCGATATCCTGCCCGAAATAGCAGAATCCGGAAAGCGAGAGCGTCATGGCCTGATAGTGGTTGAAGCGCAGGTCGCGAAAGCTTGTAAGGTTGTCGCCCGTCCATGTCGTCGCAACGCGCTGCGTGCCCGCGATCGCACAGCGCGAGACCAGGAATGGTTCCTCCTCTCCCGACTCAACGCAGGCCTCGCGGCTCGCGCGGGACATGAGGTAGGAAAAGAGCGGACGTATCCTGCGCGCAGGCAGCTCTCTGCCGAAGCCGTGAGCCAGGACC
>JAFZQQ010000418.1 GCA_017620315.1 Oscillospiraceae bacterium
CTCAAGGAAAACGGCGCCGTATTCAGCCACCCGAACCCGTGGGCGTGGTGCGCTGAGGCGATCCTTGGCAGAGGCTCGCGCGCAATGAAGTTCTACAACGCGCTGTGCCCCGCACTGCAGAACGACAAGATCGAAATCAGACGGGCGGAACCGTACAGCTATTGCCAGTTCATTGCCGGACGGGACCACACCGCCTTCGGCAAGGCGCACCACCCGTTTATGACAGGCTCCTCCGGCTGGGCATATTTCGCGGCGACACAGTTTATTCTCGGCGTGCGCCCGGATTTCGACGGACTGATCGTCGACCCCTGCATACCCGCGGACTGGAAGGAGTTTACGCTCAACCGGAAATGGCGCGGAGCGACATATATCATTCACGTGACAAACCCCAACGGGGTTGAAAAGGGAGTGGCGTCAATGACCGCGGACGGGAAGAGCGTAACGGTGCTTCCGGTATTGCCCGCCGGCGGCGTGTGCCATGCCGAAGTTGTGATGGGATAAGAGGAGGATAAAGAGATGATCAAATTCGGAACCGGCGGCTGGCGCGCCGTCATCGCGGACGACTTTACCAAGGAGAACATAAGACTTCTCACGGCGGGGCTTTGCCGCCTTATGGACAAGGAAGGATACACGGGCAGCGAGGTCTGCGTGGGCTATGACCGGCGCTTCCTCGCCAAGGAGTCGGCGCACTGGGCAGCGGAGGTGCTTGCCGGCAGCGGTTACCGCGTCGTCATGGTAAACAGATCGTCGCCAACGCCGCTTATCATGCACACTGTAAAGACGAGGAACATGCCATACGGAATGATGGTCACCGCAAGCCATAACCCCGCGATCTACAACGGTATCAAGGTCTTTACCGCAGGCGGACGCGACGCCGATGAAACGGTGACAGGGAAGATCGAGGCGGAGATCGCCGGTCTCAGCCCTGCGGACGTGAAAAGCGTCGATTACGACGAGGCCGTGTCACGTTCTATCGTGCGCGAGGAGAACCCTACGAACCAGTATATTGACAGCATTCTCTCGATGGTGGATGTGAACGCCATCAAGAACGCACAGCTCAAGATCGCGCTCGACCCGATGTATGGAGTGAGCGAGACCAGCCTCAAGACGATCCTGCTGACCTGCCGCTGCGACGTTTCGGTCATCCACGACCGGCACGACACACTTTTCGGGGGCAAGCTGCCCGCGCCGAACGCCTCGACGCTCGTCCCGCTGTCCCACTTCGTGACGGACAACTACTGCGACCTTGGCATTGCCACCGACGGCGACGCCGACCGCATCGGCGTCATAGACGGGCAGGGAAATTTCGTTCATCCCAACGCGCTGCTGACGCTGCTGTATTACTACCTTGTAAAGTATAGAGACTGGACAGGCCCATGCGTGAGAAACAACTCCACCACGCATCTGCTCGACCGCGTTGCGGAGGGGCTGGGGCAGAAGTGCTACGAGGTCCCGGTCGGCTTCAAGTACATCTCGGCAAAGATGACCGAGACCGACGCCGTGATCGGCGGCGAAAGCTCCGGCGGCCTCACCGTGCGCGGGCATATCTCCGGCAAGGACGGCATTTACGCCGCCGCTCTGCTGGCCGAGATGCTTGCGGTGACGGGCAAGTCCCTCTCCGCGCTCTACAGCGAGATCACGGAGCAGTACGGCGAACTGAGCTATCTTGAGGCGGACTTCAAGATGACGGAAGCGCGCAAGGCGGAGCTTCGCGCGCAGATATACGAGGGGACGCTTTGCCCAGACTTCGGCAGGGAGATCGCGCGCGTGACCCGCGGCGACGGCTGCAAGGTCTACTTTGCCGACGGAGGCTGGGTTATATGCCGCTTTTCCGGAACCGAGCCGCTGCTGCGTATGGCGGCTGAGTCCGACAGCCGCGAAGCCGCTCAGGCGAGCATAGACGCATGGCGCAGGCTTCTGGCACTGTAACGCGAATATAAATGCCTCAAATCGGGCGCGCCTGCGGACGGCACGCCCGATTTGTATGCCGGCCGGAAACAAAACGCAGGATTTATCTTGCAACATGGGCGGTTTCATACTATACTGAAAACACTCAAAAAGGAAGGAGCGCGGTGCGTTTGAGGCTGTTTTCCCCGGATTCAAAATTCATGCGTGCCATGAGCATGCTGGGTGATCTGATGCTGCTCAATCTGGCGTTCTTGCTCTGCTGTCTGCCTTTCGTCACGATCGGCGCATCCGCCGCCGCGCTTTATACAGCCGCCTTTCGCATATCGCGCGGCACGGAGGGGCATGTGCTCGCTCTGTTTTTCCGCGCTTTTCGCCAGAACCTCCGGCGGGGAATACCGCTGTGGCTGCTGCTGGCGCTTGCCGGCGGTGTCGCCTTGCTGGATATCCGTATCTTTTCGGGGGGCTTTGGCAGTATGAGACTCATTGAGCTTCCGTTCATGCTGCTGTTTTTGCTCGCGGTATTCACCGCAGGATATGCCTTTCCGCTGCTCAGCCAGTTTGACAACACGGTTGTTGGAACGCTGAAAAACGCTCTGTTTCTGAGCCTTGGCTATCTGCCGCGAACGATTGCCGTTACGCTGCTGAACGTTTTTCCGTTCGCACTGCTGTTTATTGACCTGTATCTGTTTCTCTCCGTCGGCTTCATTTGGGTGTTTCTCTATTTTTCGGCGTCTGCGTATCTGAACGCAAGACTGCTGGAAAAGGTCTTTGCACCCTACCGCGAGGCGGAAACGGATCAAAAGGAGGATACGCCATGATCGTGCGCAAAGCGCTCCCGGAGGAGTATGCATCTGTTAACGCGCTGTTTTCGATTGCCTTTGAAGCTGCGCCCTCTGCGGGGCCGGCACAGGAAAACGACACGGACGTTCGGCATTGGTGCGCCTTTTCGGACGAGGGCGAGCTGATGAGCTCGCTTTCTCTGACGCCGTTTACCATCCGTTTTGACGGCTGCGCCTGCCCTATGGCGGGAGTTGGCGCGGTTGCCACGCTGCCGCCCTTCCGGCGCAAGGGAGGCGTTGCCGCCTGCTTTGCCGAGGCTCTGCCGGAGCTGTATAGGGACGGCGTGGTATTTTCCTATCTCTATCCCTTTTCCACCGCGTTCTATCGCCGCTTTGGCTATGAAAGCTGCGTCACAAAGCTGAACTGCACGCTCGAGCTTGCACAGCTCAAGCGCCCTGCCGGCGACGGGTACTTCCGCCTTGCAACGAAGGAAGCGCCGCTTGCCGACGACATTCGCAAGGTGGACCGCGCCTGGGAGGATATGTGGAACATGGAGGTGCTTCGCGACGACGGGGATTATGAGTGGATCACGAAGCTCGACCCGCTTACCTCCAAGGAATACCTTTATGTCTGCTATGACGCCTCGGGAGAGCCGCTGGGTTATACCGAGTTTCACACGCAGGTGGAGTCGGACGGGCGAAACCTCATTTGCAGCCGCCTCCGTTTTACCGGCAGGGAAGGCTTTCGCGCGGTGCTGGGAGTTTTCGGAAGCCATGCCGCCGATTACCGCTTTGCGAAGTTTTCGCTTCCCTCCGACGACGCGCTGCCCTATCTGATGGGCGAGTGGTCCCTCGGCGCGGCAAGCTTTTCACTCCTGCCGGCGGGTATGGTTCGTATCGTAAACGCGACGGAGGCGCTGCGTCGTGCGGTCTGCAGGGGCGAGGGTGAGCTGAGCCTGCGGCTCCGGGACGCACAGATAGCGGAAAACAACGGCGTCTTTACCGTCCGCTTTGCGGGCGGGCACACGGTATCCGTTGAAAAAACGGACCGTGAGCCGGACGCAGTCTTGGACATTGCATCCTTCTCGGCGCTGCTTGCGGGCGTTTGCGAACTGCCCGGAGCAGCGCGCTGGATGGACGGCGTTGAGATAATACGCCCCGAAGCGCCGCTTGACAGCTTGCTTTACCGCAAGCCAATGATGATTTCAGAATATTTTTGAGAATTTTAGACATACATAAACATCTCCCCGCGCCGTTCGGCGCGGGGAGATGTTTTATCTTGCGGTTTTCTGTTGCGCTCAGCTGAGGAATTCAGTCATCTGCTTGTTGGCAGCATTGACGATGTCGTTGATGCCAGCCGCCTCGAGCTTCTGCAGGAAGGTGGGCAGCACCGTGTTCGGATCGGTGGCTCCGGAGCAGAGCCCGAACGCGTACTCGGCGTACACATTGGCAACAGCGGCGCCCGCGGTCTCAACGACGGAGTTGTCGAAGATGAACGCGCCGTAGGGCAGGGCCTCAGCGCTGTTATAGTAGTTGGAGAAGTCCGTCCAGTAGCTCGCGCCCTCATCGGAGGTCGGAGGCAGGATACGGATGTTGCCCATACCGTTGCGCCAGGGGCTGTAGTTGCTGCGGTTCTCCTGAATGAAGGAGATCGTGCCGTCGCTGTTCTTGTTGTAGGTATAGCCCTCGAGACCGTAGTTCAGCGTGGTCATAACATAGGGATCCGTGTTGAGCAGGTTGAGGAACTGAAGCGCCTTCTCGGGGTTCTTGGAAACGGCGGAGATAGCCATCATTGCGCCCTGACCTGAGGTGGCGTCCATGTACGGCGCGGTGGCGGGGACCATGCGCACGTCAATGCCGCGGGCGTTGGAGAAGTCGATCTCGCAGCCGTAGGCGTAGGACTGCGTGCCGATCAGATAGGAACCGCTGCTCTGGCAGGCAGTGAGATAATCGTTGGAGGTGCCGGTATTCTGCGTGCTCGGAGAGATGAAGCCCTTCTGCGAGAGCTCATAGGTACGTGCGGCAAATTTGGCGAACTCCGGCGAAGCAAACTTGTTGACGATCTTGCTGCCGATGTCCTTGGAGGGGTGATCCTTGTCATAGTAATAGGACAGAACGTTTGCGCCGGGCAGGTCGCCGGTGACAATGGCGGTGTAGTTCACAAGACGCTCGAGAACCATCGGCTCAACGACGAGAGGATAGAAGTCGTTTTCGCCCTGGGAAGCTTTGTACTCCTTCGCCTTGCGCAGCATCTCCTCAAAATCGCTGGAATAATAGTCCAGACCCTTCGAGCAGACCTGGTCGACGTTATAACCGAGGGCGGCGAGCAGAGTGCCGTTGACGTCCCAGCAGTTCTGAGTGGCGGTATCCTTCAGGGCGGGGACGGCGTAGATGCCCATGCCGTCATAACCGTTGGTCTTGGCGCACTCCCAGATGCCCTCGGGGATGGCCTGAAGCAGATCTGCGCCGTACTGCGGAAGCAGGTCGTCCAGCTTGACCCAATACCCGTCGCGGGCATAGCGGTTATACTCGTCGGCGGACCAGTTGCAAGTGAAGTACATATCGACGTTGTCGCCGCCGGCGAGAGCAGTCACGACCGCCTGGTCAAAGTCGCCCCAGGTGCCCCAGATCACGTCGAGCTTGGCATTGATCTTGTTCTGCAGATATACGTTCAGCTCGTCGAGGACCTTGCTGGAGGCCTCCGGAGAAACATTGCTGCCGTGGAACCAAATCTTCAGGGTGACGGGCTCGCCGCCGGACGCGGTGGAGCCGGAAGAGGTCGAAGAGGACGAACCGGCGGCGGGGGTGCCGGCAGAGGCGTTCTGTCCGCCGCAGGCGGCCAGTCCGAGCACCATAACAAGTGCAAGCAAGAGGGCAACTATCTTTTTCATGCGATTAATTCCTCCATTTTTTGATGATTAAGGTGGATTCTTATATTCCAAACAGCCAGGCCTAAAGCTGTCCGGTACGGATAGTGTCAGCCCTTGACGGAGCCGACGGTGAGTCCGGCGACGATATATCGCTGGAAGAAGGGGTAGGCGCAGGCGATGGGAACGACGATCAGCACGACGAGAACCATGCGCAGCGTCTGTGTCGGCGCGCGCATCGCCTCCTGAATGGCGGAGCTTCCCAGCGCGGCGCTCATTCTGTTGAGATATTCCACGTTGTTCTGAAGCTCCATCAAAAGCGCCTGCAGAGGCTGAAGAACCTTGTTCTGCTTGATGAAGAGCAGGGACTGATACCAGTCGTTCCAGTAGGCAAGAGAGTTGAGCAGCGCGATCGTGGCAAGACCGGGTTTTGCGATCGGCAGCACCACGCGGAAGAAGGTGGAGTATTCGCCGCTGCCGTCGATGGTCGCCGCTTCGATCAGCTCGAGCGGGACAGAGCTTTTAAAGAAAGTTCGCATTATGATGATATTGAAGGGACTGACCAGCAGCGGTACGATCAGCGCAGCGTAATTTTCGTTCAAACCAAGCACCTGTGTGCAGATAACATAGGTCGGAACAAGACCCCCGCCGAAGATCATCGTAAAGAAGCTGAAGAAGGTGAAGAAGTTGCGATACTTGAAATCGGGACGGAAAAGCGCGTAGGAGTAGAGCGCGCACATCAGCGTGCTCAGCAGCGTGCCGACCACGGTGATCAGAATGCTGTTGAAATACGAGCGCCAGATCTGCGGGAGACGCTGAACGGCGTAAGCATAGGTTTCGGTGGACCAGGCACGGGGGATGAAGGAGTAACCGATCTCGCGTATCGAGGACTCCGCGGAGAAGGAGATGATGATGACGAAGATAAACGGGATGATGCAGCAGATCGAAAACAGCCCGATGATCACATGGAAAACCGCTTCTGTTCCGGCGCTGATGGTGTTGAGGCGATGATTGCTTTTCATATCTGTCTCCTCCTTTCGTCAGAACAGCGAGCTTTCCGAATCTATCCGCTTGACAACGGCATTTGCGAGCATGATGCAGACAAAGCCGATAACATTCTGCAGAAGACCCGCCGCGCTGCTCTGACCGATGTTGCCGGTTGTTAAGAAGACACGGTAGATATATGTATCGATGACCTGAGTGACCGAGAACAGAGCTCCGTTTTGCATCGGCACGTTGTAGAACAGTCCGAAGTCGGCCGCGAAGATCTTACCGACATTGAGGATGAGCAGGATGCTAATCATCGTGCGCAGATGCGGCAGCGTGATATAGCGTATCTGCTGCCATTTGGTCGCGCCATCGATCGCCGCCGCTTCATACTGGCTGGCGTCGATCCCAGTGATCGCGGCGAGGTAAAGCACCGTGGAATAACCGACGTTTTTCCATAGATTCGCGAAGATGATGATGGCCGGCCACGGCTTTGTCGTCGTGTACCAGGAGATGACCTCCTTGCCCGCCGCGGCCTGCGCCGCCGGTATCACGCCGTACTGGGCATCGATGAAGGCGTTGAGGAAGTAGCTGACAACGACCCACGAGAGGAAGTAGGGGAAGAACATCATCGTCTGATAGGTCTTGGCGAAGAACTTCTTCGTGAACTCGTTCATCATGATCGCGAGCACCACGGGGATGATCGCACCGAGTATGATGAACACGATGTTGTACAGCAGCGTGTTTCGTATTGCGACGAGTGCCTGGTCGGTCTTGAAGATGAACTCAAAGTTCTTCAGTCCCGCCCACTTGCTGTTGACAAGATTATTCCAGAAGGTCGGGTTTTTGGGGAAGATCTTGTAGTTCTTAAAGGCAAGCACGATGCCTCCGATGGGAAGATAGCGCAGCAACAACAGCCAGATCGCCGCAGGTGCCACCATTGTCAGCAGTGCAAGCGTTTTTTTGTTCCGCTGGAACCAGTTAGGCGTCAGAGATGCGCTGCCGGGGTGAGATGTTTGGTTGTTCATAGATGCCCTCCCTGTATCTTCAATTTGCACAAAACACAGCAAACCACATTTCTTGATTTGAGTTTATTGTACCAAAAACTTGCCGCTCTGTCTTGTCGCGGCTTTGCTTTTTTTTGCCTGCGCTTGTGCGATTCGGTACAAGAGAGGGCAAGATATGAAAAAAGAGACGGAACCGTTTGACATGATCCGCCTCTTTAATGCCACCATATTATATAATACTCGTTCTGTTTGTCGCTGCCCGTCAAGATAAGACCGTTGTTCATTCAGCCTTCACTGTTTGCACGCATTGCCGCCTCGACAACGTCCTCGGCGCTCATCTGGCCGACAACGCATTTTTGGATGCCGGCGAAAAGCTCGCTCTTTGCCTCGCTTGAGATCATGTCCTGCACCGCGCCGACGATGCCGGTGATCTGCGAATTGGTCTCCGCCGCCGACCGCTGTATCGCGTTGAGCCCGGTGGGGATCACACCGTCGACCAGCGCGGTGACCTCCGTGGTGATGAAGGTGCCAAGCACCTCCTCCGAGGTCATGTGGAACACAAAGGAGACTGCGGCTGCGCGCTTTTGCGGGTCGTTCCATGCCTTGCGGGTGATGTAATAACCCATCGAAATGCCGCCGATGGCCTCCGTTGCCTTCCGGCCGCCCTTGCCCGGAACGAAGGACACCACATAGTCGCTCAGATGCTCGGGATAGAAAGTCGTCAGATAGCCGACCTTCCAGGACCCGTCGATCATACA
>JAFZQQ010000419.1 GCA_017620315.1 Oscillospiraceae bacterium
ATGACGCTGCGCAAGAGCCACGAGAGCCCGGTGGTGAAGGAGCTTTACGACAGCTACCTCGAAAAGCCCGGCAGCCGCCTCGCCCACGAACTCCTGCATACCAGCTATACCAAGCGGAAAAAGTACTGATAACGGAAAAAACACGACCGGCCCGGGAAGCGGAAAAACCGCCCCGGGCCGGTTTGCTGTTTGCGGAAGTTTTATTTGAATTTTGGACAAGGGCGTGGTAAAATAAACTTGCGACGCAATCGAATACTTGTTACGACAGATGTAGAGAATGTGTTTTTACCTTCGGTAAAAACGCACTCTCCCTTTTGGCATTCTCTATGTCTGTCAAAGTGATTGCGTCGCAGCAAGCGGAGCTCTGCGTTTTTCGGTGGCGCAGCTTCGGTTGCGCCACTTTTTTTGATTTGGAGGAGAAAGAGAAATGAAAAACAAAACCACAGCGTTGGTCTTGTCTGTGCTGTTGGGCGGACTTGGGGTTGACCGATTTTATCTTGGCTATGTCGGCATCGGTGTTCTAAAACTCTTGACGGCAGGATGCTTTGGTGTTCTCTACATCATCGACATCGTAAATATCGCCACCGGAAAGTTACGCCCCGCCGACGGTTCCCCGTATGAAGATGACACATGCGCCGCTCCGGCACAGCCCGCGACAAACCCCTATGATGATCTGGAAAAGTTGGCCAAACTACACGAGCAGGGCGTCATAAATGACGAGGAGTTCGCAAAGATGAAGGCGGACTGCCTGTCCAAGATGTAGTTCATGAAAGGAGAAAACCGGTTTGGACAACAAGAAGACGCTTCGCATTGCTTCGGGTATCTGCTTTGTGCTGTTATTTGTGTTGAGTATCGTCGGTGTCGAATACTCCGAAAGTAGTTATTGTATAAAAATAAACGATTATTGGCAATGGACATCCATTGCGTATCGCCTTTACATACTCCTGATTGCAATAGCTGTTTTTACAAAGGCATACGGTATTGGCGCTGTTGGATGCGGGATCGGCCTGATTCAAGAGGTATATATTTTTATAGAGTACATCCCTTATTATGGTAGTTGTTTCAGTGAATATCATATGCCATTACGATATGATGTTGTTTTAAGGGGTTGTTTAAGCCTCTTTATCGATGATATCTTTACTATTCTCATCAGTATGTTGCTTTTGCTTTCTTTTTTGATGCAAAGGAAGAAAAAGGGGAGGGGTCTTGCCCTTATCGCCGCAGCACCGCAAACCATTATCTTTATTGTTTGTGATGTGATTATGATGGAGATGTTCACTTTTGATTTCGACGGTGCGACACTTTTTATTATTAACCATACTCTGTGTGATTTTCTGTTACCGGTAGCCGGGTATCTTCTGTTGGGACTGAGCATGGAACCTCGAATTGCGACGAACAATGCCCTCTCTGGCGAAACAGTGTCAGTTGCCCCAAATGCTTCAGGCGTTAACACCATTGAAAAACTGACGCGTCTGAAAGCACTTCTGGATGCCGGAGCAATCACCCAGGAAGAATTCGACGCAAAGAAAAAACAACTATTGGGATTGTGATTATCTAATAAGCCCTTCCCCAAGCCCGATACACTTATTACCCAGCGTTCTGTTGATACCTAAAAACCCCTAACCTTGTCCCCGCGGGACAAGGTTAGGGGTTCCTGTTTCTATATGTGTCCGCTTACTTTTCCTGAACGCTCCGGACGGGGGCGTTCAGGTCTGGGGTTGCCTTACTTCGTCCGCCAGATGTAGTACACCACGTCGGCGCGCGGGCAGTCGGCGTCGGTCGCGTAAGCCTCCGCCGTGCCGGCCAGGAGGTTTTTGCCCTTCGCCCATTTTTCGGCGTCCGCGTACCAGACGGCACTGCCCGTATCGCCGGGCCTCCCCTGCGCGCGCCAGAGGAACGTGATCATCTGGCCGCGCGTCACCGGGGATAGCGGTCTGAACTCCGTATCGCCCGCGCCGTTGGTGATCCCGTTTTCCCAGGCCCACAGCACGGCCTTGTAATAGTAATCCGTTTTCTTCACATCGGTGAAGGGATTGACCGTCGCCTTCGGCTCCGGCTCCTTCTTTAAGCGCCAGAGGAAGGTCACTGCCTGGCCGCGCGTTACCGTGTCCTGCGGGCTGAACGTCGTCTCGCCCGTGCCCTGCGTGATGTTATTGTCCTTTGCCCACTGCACCGCCTCGGCGAAGTAGTCGCTCTTCTTCACGTCGGTAAAGCCGGGAACGGTGATCGTCCGCGTGATCGTCTTCTCAAACTGCCCCTTCGAAGCCGTGACAGTCAGCGTGTGCTTGCCGGGCGTCAGACCGGTCAGCGTGAGGCTGAACGGCTCGGACGAGGAGGAGCCCTTCTGCACACCGTCCAGCGCGTAGCGGACGGTCGTGCCGCCCGTGCCGGGGAGACTGACGTACGTGCCGAGCGTGAGGCTGCCGTCCGTCGGCTTTACGTCGCTGAGCTTCGCGTAGCTCGGCGCCGTCTTGGAGCCCCACTGGATGAAGGGCGCGGCGCTCACCTTGCCGGTGTAGATGGACGCCAGCGTCGGATAACCGGCGATCGCGTATTCGTAGTCGTCGCGCATCACGTTGTTGTTGAAGAAGAAGACGGCCTTGATCTGCGGGTAGAGCATGGGAAGATAGGCGTAGAACTTGTTCATCCTGTCTGCGGCGTAGGAGGTCTGCACGACGCCCGTTTTGCGGCTCCGGATGGCAAAGCCGCATTCGCTGATCATCATGGGCTTTTTATGCGCCTTGGCCATGTCGACGAGGTCCTGAAGGATGATGAGCGGGTCGCTCCCATACAGGCCGACGCAGTAGAACGCGTCGTTGTCGTGGGCGCGGTCGTCGAAGGTATAGGCGCCCTCGCCGGATTCACCGCGGTGGTAGGTCGACACACCGAACCAGTCGACCCACTCGTCGCCCGGGTAGTAGGTGTCGTACGTCACGTTGCGGTTGTTCACGTCCTGCGGTGAGAAGACGAGCGCGATGTTGCTGTACTTTCTGGCCTCCTGCGCGATCTTGCGGTAGGCGCTGATGAATTTATCGGCGTCGGGGAGCTCCGGCCAGCCGCCGTTCATCTCCGCGCCGGGGCGGAGGAAGACGGTGCAGTTTCTGCTGCCGAGCTCGGCCAGGCTTGCCTTGATATAGCTGTCGGCGGCGAGCACCTCGTCGAGACCGGCGTTCGACTCCTTGAAGTTCCACGCCAGCTCCACGACGCCGCCGCTGTTCAGGCTGCGGTTGGTGACGCTGTCGCGCTCGCAGTAGTAGTCCAGCCAATGCTGCATGGTGTGGCCGTCGTTGAACTGGACGTAGATGAGCGCGGCGGAATCGTTCTGATGGGTGACCTCCGGCACCGTTCCGTACCAAAGGCCGCAGACGGGCTCGCCCTTCGCGCCGTAATAGGGCACGTCGGCGGGCTTGTCGGTCAGCGCGTAGACCTCCATCGGGCGGGTGAGGTGCTTCATGCGCGCCTCGCCGTTCAGGATGTGGTCCGTCTGCGTATAGCCGTGCTCGTCGAGCCAGCGGTCGGCCTCAAGCTGACGGGAGAGCCACATGGCCGCGCCGTCTAAGTCGCCCATGAGCTCGCAGCACCAGGAGCACTGGGCGCACAGCGGGTGCAGCATGTCGTTGCAGAGGTCGAAATCCCAGCTTTTGTTCCGGCGAATGAGCATGTCATAGACGACGGCCGCCGTTTTCAGATACGCGGAGGAGTCCTTTGCGTCGCGGGCCTTGAACCATGCGGCGCGCGCTTCCCAATAGCCGTCCGGAACGTCGAAGGCCAGCGCGGGGATCGCGAGCCCCAGCAGCAGGACGCACGCGATCACGAGAGACAGGAGCTTTTTCAGCTTTCTTTTCATACCGGGTACCTCCCCTATTTGTACATTTTGTTCTTATAATAGTTTACAGGAGAAAGTCAAGCTGGGACGAGCGGCGGAGAGCGCCGCGCCGGCAGGCAGTCATGACCTGACGGTGTAGCAGTCCCGCGCAGGGTCATAATCGAACGAAAGACCGAAGCAGCGCATAAAGTCGTCGGCAGAGAGATAGAGCAGCGTATAGGTGTAGGAAAACGGCATCACATAACGGCAGTGCGCGTCGACGTCCGTCTCGCCATCTTCCGTCAGGAGTACAAGGCCGTCTTCGCAGAGCCGGTATGTTTCGCTGCCGTGTTCGATCGTGAACGCATTGCTCGTCCAGTCGAAATCACAGCGCTCACCGAGAGCGTGGAACACGAATTCGATCGGAAGCAGGAGCGTTCCGTCCTTCTCCAGCGCGGGGAACGTGCTCGTTATGCCGTTGATCTCTACGTCGCTCACGTCCCAAACGTCGCTGGTGAAGCGGACGGGCATATCGTCCGGCAGGCCGTAGTAGCGCAGGAAGTTGGCGAGAAAATACCCGCCCTCGAAGAAGACCGTATAGCGGTAATCTGCGTCAAGATCTATGCTCAGCTCCAACGGAGCGCCGTTTTTCGCCGCCGCTACGGCGGTAAGGTTCCGGTCAACGACGACCTTGTTCGCGGCGTAGCCGCGGTAAATGGGGATGTAGCGCGCCAGCAGCACGAGCGCCAGCGCCGCGCAGAGAAGACGCGGGAGCATGGGGCGTGCAGACTCAAACACACGGAAAAAGAGGCTCCAGCATACGGCGATGAACAGCAGCACGCAGGGGAAAAAGGTCCGTGCGTAATAGAGAGTCGTCACCGTCAAAAACATGACCGACGCGCCGGCACCCAGTATCAGCAGCGCCGAAACGCGCGTATCCTCCCGTGTCAGCAGCAGCGATGCGGCAAAAAGCGTATACAGTACGGTCAGCACCGCCAGCGGCTTTTGCGCGTCGGCCGCGGTCAGCGCGAGCACGGCCAGGGCTGCGGGAAATCCTGCGAGCAGCGCCCTGGGGCGCGTCCGGTCAGCCAGCCACAGACCGGCCGTCAGCAGGCAGAAGGCGGCGAACAGCACATTCCAGAACCGGAAGCCGCAGAGATAATGCATCACATCGAAGAAGCGTCCTGTGAACACGCCGGGGCGCAATACGCTCAGCAGACCGCCGTCCAGGCCCCGCCCGATGCGGGCGTGGCTGCCCGGCGCGAGCAGGATCGTCACGTACCCGACGCTCGTCAGCAGCGCGCAGCACAATGCCCGCCGCAGGCGCTGTTTTCCGGTGAGGACGCCGCACAGCCAGTATCCCCACAGCACGACCAGAGAAATGACGCCGCTCTGCTCCGTGCCCATGCCGGAGAGCAGCGCGCAAAGATACAGTGCCGCAGACCCGGTTTTGGAGAGCTTTCCGCCGCCGGCCCGTTCCAGCAGGCAGAGCGTCAGCAGCGGGAACAGCAGCGGGAAGGCATAATTGAAATAGGC
>JAFZQQ010000420.1 GCA_017620315.1 Oscillospiraceae bacterium
ACGGCTGCTTGCCGATGTAGGCGAGGATCCCGCCGTCAACATAGAGGACATGCCCATTGACAAAGTCCGAGGCGTCGGAGGCGAGGAACACCGCCGGGCCCATCAGATCCTCGGGCGTGCCCCAGCGCCCGGCGGGCGTCTTGGCGACGATGAACTGGTCGAAGGGGTGGCGGCTGCCGTCCGCCTGCCGTTCGCGCAGCGGCGCGGTCTGCGGCGTGGCGATATAGCCGGGGCCGATGCCGTTGCACTGGATGTTCGCGCCGCCGTACTCCGAGCAGATGTTGCGCGTGAGCATTTTGAGCCCGCCCTTTGCGGCGGCGTAGGCGGAGACGGTCTCGCGCCCGAGCTCGCTCATCATCGAGCAGATGTTGATGATCTTGCCGTGGCCCTTTTCGAGCATGCCGGGGATGACGGCCTTGGCGCAGATGAACGGCCCAATGAGGTCGATATCGACGACCTGGCGGAAGTCCTCCGCGCTCATCTCGGTCATGGGTATGCGCTTGATGATGCCCGCGTTGTTGACGAGAATGTCCACGCCGCCGAGCTCTGCCTTGATCTTCGCGACCAGCTCCGCGACCTCGTTCTCCTTCGTGACGTCGGCGATATAGCCGCGCGCGTCGATGCCCTTAGCCTTGTAGTCGGCGAGCGCCTTGTCCAGATTCTCCTGCGAGCGGCAGTTGAACGCGATTTTCGCGCCCGCGCCAGCCAGCGCCTCGGCAATGGCAAAGCCGATGCCGTAAGCCGCGCCGGTGACGAGGGCGACCCTGCTCTCAAGTGAAAAGCTCTTCATAACGTCCATTTTTGTCACCTCTTTACTTCAACTGATTTGTCGGTATGACGTCCATGTCGTCAAACTCCTGGTTCTCGCCGCCCATCGCCCAGATGAACGTGTAATTGCTCGTGCCGGCGCCGGCGTGTATCGACCACGAGGGCGAGATGACCGCCTGTTCGTTCTTCATGACGATGTGGCGGGTCTCCTGCCCCTGGCCCATCATGTGGAACACGACCTCGCTCTCGGGCACGTCGAAGTACATATAGACCCCCATGCGGCGCTCGTGCGTGTGCGCGGGCATGGTGTTCCAGACGCTTCCGCTCTCAAGCACGGTCATGCCCATAGAAAGCTGGCAGGTCTTGAGCACGTCGGGGTGGATGAACTGGTTTATAACGCGCTTGTTGGAGGTCGCCGCGTCGCCGCAGGGGCGCTTTGCCGCGTCCGCGAGCTTCAGCAGCCGCGTTTCGTAGCTGCGGTGTGCCGGAGCAGAGACCATGTAGAACTTTGCTGGCTTCGCCGCGTCGTCGCTTGAAAAGCGAACGTCCTTCGCGCCCATCGTGATATACAGGCAGTCCTTGCGGCCCAGAGCGTAAACGGTGCCGTCGACCGTGATCTTTCCTGCCTCGCCGATGTTGAAGATGCCGATCTCGCGGCGCTCAAGGAAGTAGTGCGTGCCGAAGTTTGTCCAGACGTCGATGCCCTTGTCGATGGCGACGGTCTCGTTGACCGGCATGCAGCCGAGCGTGACCATGCGGTCGACGTGGCTGTAGACCGCGACGACCTCGTCGGGGCGATAGAGCTCTTCGATGAGAAATTCACGGCGGAGCTCCTCGGTGGTATAGCGTTTGACGTCGTTGGGGTTGGCGGAATAGCGAATGTCCATTTTGTATATTGCCTCCTAAAACAGTTTTGTTGCCTTATATTACATTCTCCGTCTCCGCGTCGAAAAGGTAAACACTTTCCCACGGAATGGAGAAGGTGATCTCGCTGTCGAGCTTCGGCGTCAGGTCGAAGGTCCCGCCGCCGACACTGACTTTGCCCTGCGTGACCGCGGTGCGGATGAAGTTCATCGGCGGGTCGCCGATAAAGCCCGCGACGAAGAGGTTTGCGGGAGAGAAATACAGCTCGCGCGGGCCGAGCTCGTTGGCGCGCTTCCCGTCGATCAAAAACTCGCCGCTGCTGATCTCCTCGAGCCCCGCGATCATGCGCAGCGTCGTGGACTTGCCGCAGCCCGACGGTCCGACAAAGACGATGAACTCGCCCTTTTCCATCTCCAGATCGAAGTCGTGCACGGCGTGGAAGCCGTTGGGATATATCTTTTGACGCCCCTGAGCGTTAAATATGCCATAATGCTCCTCCGAAAGACGTTTGATAATCTACACAAAAACAGACATTTTTGCTTGACAAAATGCCGAATTTGTGCGGTTTTTCGCACGGCGGCATGGACAAAACGGATATTACATGATAATATTATCAGTTGAGCAAGAATTAAAAGGGGTGGTTTGCGTGAACCAGATAATCTATGTGGGAAAGCACCTGCTTGCCTTCAGCGTGAACCGGCACGCGCACGACAGCTGGGAGCTGATCTACTGCACGGGCGGCGGCGGATGCCTGAGCTTTGACGACCGCGCCATCGATTATACGGAGAACGACGTGATCGTTATCCCGCCCGGGACTCCGCATATCAACGAAAGCATCGTGGGCTTTACCAACATCCACGTCAATATGCTCGACCCAACGCTCTCGGTCAAGGCGCCCACGCTCATACGGGCGGACAGCAGCGGCTTTTTGCTCGGCGCGTTCTCGGCGGCGTTCTTCTATTACAGCGACCCCGGGAAAAACCCGTCGCTGCTCGCCGCCTACGGCGACCTGATCTGCCGCCATCTGATGTCGAGCCAGAGCGCGCCTGCGCGCAGCAAGGTCGTCGAGCAGATCGAAAACGCGATCATCAGCAACTATCCCGACTGCAACTTCGAGCTGGACGAGTTTTTGCGCTCCTTCCCGTTCAGCGACGACTATCTGCGCAAAATGTTCAAGCGGGAGACCGGGGTCACGCCGCACCGCTTTCTGAGCGACAAGCGGCTGGAGATCGCCGCGTCGTGTCTGAGCTCGACGCACAACGACGGGCAGAACATCACGGAGATCGCGCATCTGTGCGGTTTCCGCGAGCCGCTGTATTTTTCGCGCATGTTCAAGAAGAAATACGGCGTGTCGCCGAGCGGCTACGCGCTGCACGCCGCGCAGTGAGCGCCGCTATGCCTACCTTGTGAGGCGCTTGATCTCCGTGTAGCACAGGATCAGCGGGGCGACGCCCTTGGCGTCGTTCTCCACGACCGGCTCGGAGACGTAGTACTCGAACGTGCCGTCGCGGCGGCGGTTGTTCTCCGGCCCAAGCCCCGCGACAAGGCAGATGCCGCCGAGGTTCAGCTCGCTGTTTGAAAAGAACATATATTTTTCGGTTATGCCGTTGAAGGTCTTCTCGCCCTTCGCGGCATATTCCTTTTCCAGAACGCCCAGCCGCGCGACATAGGCGTCTATTTCATCATGCATCGTTCAGTCCTCGTTGAAGCCTTCGGTTTCGACGCTCTCGCAGCTGCCGGTGATCAGCGCCCTGCCCTCGACGCCCTCGAGCGTCATGTTTTTCACGCGCATCTCGCGCGCGAAGCAAGGCAGAACGCCAGCGCGCCGAGCAGCGCGTGTATCGCGGCGAAGGCTCCCCAGCACATGGGGACGATGCTCACCGGCGCGGCCGTGACGGACACGGTGTAGAGCTGCGCGGGGAACCAGCGCGTCGCCACGGTGACGATCAGCGCCTCGGAGACCGCGAGCATCGCCGCGAACATGGCAAGGTCTGCCGCGCGGTATTGTCCAAATGTGCGTTGACGGCTCATAGCTCACCTTTATGACGCATGATTTTGAGTTTACAAGTCTATTATAGAGAAACCCCCGCGGCGCGTACATAGCAAAAACAATTACCTTTATGCACAAAAAAGACATATTTTTCCGTGGGGATTACATCCATTTGTCAATGTGCTATAATTCCCTCAATGTGATTTGTGCAATCTGGAAAAAGGGGGCTTTTTGCCATGTGCGAACTGACCGTGTTCCCCGCGGCAACCGCGCCTTGTGCGGCGCTGCGGCTTTTAACCGCGCCCCTCCGGGCGCGGGGACGGGAGTGCGGTTTCTGACACCGGTTTTTTCCTTTTGGCGCAAAAGGAAAAAACCGTTTTCAGACTTCCAAAAAAAGGAAAACATGTTGAACCGAA
>JAFZQQ010000421.1 GCA_017620315.1 Oscillospiraceae bacterium
ATCAGCACGGCGTCCAGCACCGTGTAGTTGTAGGTCACGGGGGCAGCCTGCGGGATATAGGCGATCTCCCGCGCGATCGCCGCGCCGGAGAGCGTCTGCACATCGTGACCGCCAAGGAATACCTGCCCGGCATGTGGCCGCAGGTGACCGAGCAGACAGCCGAACAGCGTACTTTTGCCTGCGCCGTTCGGGCCGAGCACCGCCATGAGCTCGCCCGGCCCGGCCCGGAAGGAGACGCCGCGAAGAACGTCGTCTCCGCCGTAGGAGAAGGATACGTTCCTTGCGTCAACGCTCACGGTCAGCACCTCCTCGCAGGATCAGCCAGAGAAAGACCGGCGCGCCGACAAAGCTTGTCAGGATGCCGAGGGGGATCTCACTGCTGGTCACGATGCGGGCAAGATCGTCCACAAGAAGAAGAAATGCGCCGCCCATGAGGATGGAGGCGGGGATCAGCCGCCTGTAGTCATAACCGAACAGCATCCGGCAAAAATGCGGGATCACAAGCCCCACCCAGCCGATCATGCCGCTGACCGAAACGCTGGCCGAGGTGACGAGCGTCGCCGCGAGAATAACGGCAAGACGGAGCCTTCCGCTGCGAAGCCCCAGGGAGCGCGCCTCCGCCTCGCTGACGGTCAGCAGATTGATGCGCCAGCGCAGAAGCACAAGCGGAATAAGGCCGAGCAGGATCGCCGCGGCAGCAAAGACCGTGTCTCCCGCTTTGACCGAGCTCAGCGAGCCCATCAGCCAGTAGGTGATGGCGGGAAGCTGGTCCTGCGTGTCCGCAACAAGCTTGACAAAGGATGTGCAGGCGGAGAACAGCGACGAGATCATCACGCCCGCCAGCACCAGCGCGAGCGTTGCGTTCAGCCGGCTGAAGCGGCTGACAAGATATGCCAGCGCCACCGCCGCGAGACCGAAGCAGAAAGCTGTCAGCGTGATGCCCCAGTACCCTGCGCCGAGCAGGATCGCCAGCGCCGCGCCGAAGCCCGCGCCGGTGGAGGCGCCCATCAGATCGGGGGAGACCATGGGATTGCGGAACATGCCCTGATACGAGGCTCCGGCGGCGGAGAGCGCCGCGCCCACCAGAATGGCGCAAAGGATGCGGGGCAGACGGATGTTGAGCACCACCGCCGCCTCCGTGTCCGTCCAGGTCTGCGGGAGTATGGCGCGCCCAAAGGTGCACAGAGCCGCAAGCCGCGCCCATAAGATCCGCAGCGTCGTATCCAGCGAAACACTGTAACGCCCCAGCACGAAGGAGAGCAGAAAGACCGCGGCAAACAGAAGCCCCAGCAGCGCAAAGCGCCTGCCGAAGCGAGGCTTGGACAGATCGACATTTTTTTTCATAAGCAAAGAGAATCCTAACTGTTTATTGATACAATGACACAGATTTTGCATGCCATGTCATGGATGGCATTATTCTTATAATAGAATAATGAAAAACAAAAGCAAGAGCAACCGTTCTATATAGTAGAATTATCGTTCATCTATATAGAATAATTGCTCTTGCTGGCCGTACACTGAAGCAGCGTTGATTATTATCTTTTTTGCGGCAAAAGTGCTGTTATTCACTTGCCCTGCCGAAGGTATGGCGGTGCAGGATCAGCTCGGCGGTAATGCTGACTGCGATCTCCTCCGGCGTCTGAGCCCGGATCGGAAGTCCGATCGGCGAATGGATGCGCGCGATATCCTCCTCGGAAAAGCCCTCCTCCGCAAGCCGCTGATTGATATACGCCACTTTTTTCGAGCTGCCGATGCAGCCGATATATGTCGCTTCCGTGCGCAGAGCCTGAGAAAGCACCATATGATCCGCCTTATGTCCGGGGGTCATGATCACGACATAGTCCTCCGGCGTGATACGAACGGTATCCAGCACATTTTCAAAAGAGCCGAACAGCAGCTGCTTTGCGGTCGGAAAGCGTTCTTTGGTCACAAAATCGGGCCGCGTATCGTATACGACGACGTGAAAGCCGACCGCGCTCAGCGCCGGAGCCAGCGCGGCGCCGACATGCCCGCCGCCGAAGATATAGACCGTCTCATGCCTCGCGGCCGGCTCCAGCAGCACGGTTTGCCGCTCCGTCCGCGTCAGCTTCGGCTCCGTCGGCAGACGCTCCGACTCGGAATGGATGTCCTCTCTCTCGATAACGCTCAGCCGAGCCCCGCCGGAGGCGTCGAACTCGGTTTTAATCCATGCCGTGCCGTTATTGCCCAAAATATCCCGCAGTGCGTCGAACGCAGCCATGTCCTCCGCGCGCGCAGGATCGCAGCAATAGAAGCCCATAAGAACGTCGCCGCCGCAGACCATACCGATGTCTTCCTCTTTGTTTGGGCTCAGACGGTATTCCTTTGTCTCCGAGCGGCTCTCCCGCAGCAGCTCCGCGGCGCGAGCGCCCGCAAGACGCTCCAGCGCGCCGCCTCCGACGGTGCCGAGCGTCGTTCCGTCATCAAAGACCGCCATCTTTGCGCCTGCGCCGCGCGGCGTCGAGCCGTCGCTTCTCAGAATTTCACACAGCATGGCGCGTTTTCCTGCGTGCAGCCTTCCGCAAATCGCGGATATCAACTCATTCATACCGATTTCCTTTCCGACAATGTGCGTTTTGTCACCTTTACGTCACTGCCCGTTACAGAGCGGCAGCCCAATGCGGAGGAGATCTGCTGCGCACAGGCCTGTGTGGCGGTGATGGCCTTGTCAAACTCAAGGGAGTTTATATAGCGGAAAAGACCGACCACGCCGACCGCATAACGCAGCTTCCCGTCCCGGTCAAAGACCGGCGCGCATACCGCGCGCAGGCCGATCTTATACTCTCCGTTTTCGATGGCGCAGCCGTTCTGCCTGATCTGCGCCAACTGCTCCAGCACCGCCTCCTGAGCTGTCAGCGTATGCGGCGTGAACATCTGCATGCCGCGTGCGCGCAGAATAGAGCAGACGTCCGCGTCCGACAGAGAGGACAGGTACAGCTTTCCCTGGGCCGTCGCGTGCAGCGGCAGCTGTGTGCCTACCTCCGAGAGGACCTGCACGCCGGATCGCCCAGCGACCTGATCCAGATTCAGAATGTGCCCGTCGCCGAGATAGCTCACAACGGCGCTGGCCCCTGTCTGTTCGGCAAGCTGCTCCAGAAACGGCCTTGCCACCGCAGAGATGTCCCATTGCGCCGAAACGACGCGGCCGCATTCGTACAGCCGCATCCCAAGGAAATAGAGACCGTCCTGCC
>JAFZQQ010000422.1 GCA_017620315.1 Oscillospiraceae bacterium
ACGGATACCGCCTGCCCCCGGAGGACGCGGCGCGGATCGAGGACATCCGCAACGCAATGCTTGAGCTGGACTGGGAGCGCGTCGCCGCGCTCTGCAAACGATAAAGGAAAGAAGGAGATGAGATCATGGCGCCAAATGTTCAGGCAAAATTCGAGCTGCTTCTGCAGAAAAAGCTGAAGTACACATCGGCAAATCTCGGGTTCAATATGCTTATAAGCAAGCTGCAAAGAAAGGTTGCAAGCGACCCCGAAAGCATGGCCGCCTGCGTCCGCGAGGCGGACGATTTCGCGGCGAAGTTCCCCGCGGTCGTCAACGCGGACTTCGCAAGAATTGCCGCGCTCTGAGCAATTTAATTCTTGTTTCATTCGTATTTTGAAGGAGGATAAAACTATGCTCGTTACTTTGGATAAAGCGATCAGCCTTATAAACGAGGGCAAGACCCTGCATATCGCCGCCGACGATTCCCTGCTCGCTCAGCTTCCCAGGGGCAAGTGGATCGGCGGCACCACGCCGTACTTTATTGCCGAGGACGGCGGCGTATTTACGAAGGACATGCTCTATGTCAATGAAATTGATTTTGCTTCGGACGTCCGTGTGGCGGTCTACGGCAAGTACAATATTTTCCAGATCGTCGAGGACTGCTTTGACAACGGTCTCACCATGCTCATCCTGCCCTACGGCTCAAAGGTCACGGAGAAGTACGCCAAGGAAGCTCCGGACGTGGAGGAGCTGCTTCTTCACCCGACGGTCGGCTGGGTGTCCGGCCACGATCTTGCCACCTCCGAGGATTCCAAGGTTTACGACGGCACGACGGGGACGGCTTACACCGACAAGGCGGTGGCTATGTTCCTCAGGCTGCCGGAGGGCAAAACCGCTATGATCAACATCGTCAATATCTTCGAAGACGACAAGGACGACCCGGTCATCACCTTCCCGGAAAACACGCTTGAGGTGGACAAATGCTCGGTTGACGGACGGGAGATCAGCTTCGCGGAGTATATCAGGGAAAAGTCCGTCGACACGCAGATGCCGCTTGTTGCGGACTACAACGGCGTTTATTTCAACATCTCCGTCAAATCGATCGAAAACGGCAAGGTCGGGCTGTACGCCCCCGTATTCAAGGGAATAGAGTACCGCTTTGCCAGGCGTGTCTCCAACTATGTGGAGGAGTTTAAAAACAGAATAGGGGCGACGGGTGCGCAAAAACCCGTGTTTTCCTGCAACTGTATATTGAATTACCTTTACGGCGGCCTTGAGGGAAAGAAGACGCCGCCGTATGCCGGCCCGGTCACATTCGGCGAGGTCGCTTATCAGCTTTTAAACCAGACGCTGACCTATTGCGAGATAGTCTGATCACCTGCGCGTCCGCCCGGAAGCGCGGAAGAGAGGTGTTACGATGAAGAAAAAAATGAGAAGGATCGGCGCGTCGACGAGATACCTGCTGCTGCTTGCGCTTTTTTCCATCCTGACCAACACGATCCTCGGCGTTTTGCTGACGAAGCAGGCAAGCGCGTCGATCAGAAGCATGATGAATGCCAGAATGCTTGACGTCGCCAACACAGCCGCCTATATGCTTGACGGAGATGCACTTCGCGGGCTGTCAAAGGAGGATGCGGGAAGTGCGGAATATGAGTCTGCCAAGAGTATCCTGGCGGGCTTTCAGGATAACATCGACTTGTCATACATCTACTCCATCCGGGACGAGGGCAACGGGAATTTTACCTTCGGAATCGACCCCGCGAAGGCGGACCCGGCAGAGTTCGGCACGCCTGTCACTTATACCGATGCGCTCTATCAGGCGAGCCGCGGGACTCCTGCCGTTGACGAGGAGCCGTACGAGGACGCCTGGGGCTGCTTTTACAGCGCGTACAGCCCGATTTTTGATTCCTCCGGCAGAGTGGCGGGGATCGTCGGCGTGGATTTCAGCAGGGAGTGGTATGACGGCCATGTCGAGGCGATGGTAAAAACAACGGTCGTGACGTGCGTGACCTCTCTCGTGGTGGGCGTCGCGGTTGCGCTTCTGCTTATCAGCAGAAGCAGAAGCCGCGTGCGCAAGGTGAACGAACAGCTGGGCGAGCTGTCGACAGGCTTTGAAACGCTGATGCTCGAGGTCAAAAACATAACGGGCGTCGAAATGGGCGAGATCGATACCGGCAGGGAAACCGAGCAGTACAATATCGACGACCTCGATTCACTCACGCGCAGGATCGCCGCCATGCTGACGGATCTGCATGACCAGATCGAAAAGGTGCATGGGCAGGCGTATTACGACCTGACCACCGGCGTGATGAACAAGGAGTGCTATTTGAGCACCCAAAAGGTCATGGACGACATGGTCAGGGAAGGGCTTGCCGATTTCTCCATCCTGCTGTTCAACATCAACGAGCTGATCGAGATCAACAGGACCTGCGGCCACGAGTACGGCGACATGGCGCTGAAAGACGCCGCAAGCGTCCTTAGCTCCGCTTTCGGCAAGGACAGGGTGTTCCGCATCGGCGGAGGCGAATTCATCGTGATAATGGAGACCACGTCGAAATCCGACATCCAGAACGGCTTTTCCAGCGTCGAGTTCCGCATGGCAAAGGAGAATGTCAAGGAAAAGCCATACAGGCACAAGCTGAGCCTGTCGATGGGTTATGCTGTTTTTGACCCGGAAACAGACCAAGAATACATGGATGTGTACCGCCGCGCCGAGGAAATGAGAAACGAAGACGTTGCGGCCTATTCCGCGGCGAACAGCGCGGAATAACGGCGAAAGGACGGAAACGATGCGTATAAAAGCGAAAATTAAAGAGTCATCGCTTGTCAGTGACGTTCTGATCGCGATCATTGTTATTTTCTTCTTTATCCTGATCGTACTGGTCTATTACAGCCTGCTCAACGAGGAGACGCGCAACGGGATCATCAAGGACGGGGAAATATCCGCGCGTCAGGTGGAGACGGAGATCAACAATTACCTCGCCACCAGCGTCGACGCCCTTGAGCTCTCGGCATATGCGGTCGACAGAATGCTGGAAAGCAACGGCTCCCAAAGGGAGATACTGGACTACATAACCAGACAGTCCGACGCCGTGATCAATACGATACTCCCCAGCACGCTGGGCATTTACGGGTTCATCGGCGGAGAGTACCTCGACGGATCGGGCTGGATTCCGGAGGATGACTATGTGCCCACGGAGCGCCCGTGGTACATCGAGGCTATGGCAAACAAAGGCGCAATCACGGTGATCGAGCCGTATGTCGACGCGTACACCGGAAACGTCGTCATGTCGCTGGCAAAGACGCTGAACGACGGCAAAAGCGTGATCTCGATGGATATCTATCTGGACAGGATACAGAGAACGACTGAAGAGGTTGTCGAATCCGGCAGGTCAGACATCGAGATGATCATAGACGACCGCAATCTGGTCGTCGCGCACTCGGACAGCGGCGAGGCGGGAAAGGACTACGACGAGGAGGGGGACACGTTCGGCGCGGCGATACTGAATCAGCTGAACCGGTCAAAAAAGGAATTTTTCGAGTTCGACTACAACGGCTCGCATTACGTCGCGTATCAGGCGATCATACAAAACGGCTGGCGGTGCGTGTCCGTCCGGGACGCGACGCTTCTGTTCAAACCGCTCAAGCAGATCCTCGCCGCCACGATCGCCGTGGTGCTTATCATCGTGTTCGTGCTCTCCTATATCATGAGCAGCCTGAACAAAAGGGAAAAGGCGGTGAAAAGCCTTAACTCACAGCTTTCCTCGACTGCCGAGATCTACCGTTCCGTTCACGATCTGGATATCATCAACGATACGTTCAGCGAGATACAGACCAACGAGAGCAGGATCTCAAATGCGGTCGGAAGGAGCCATGAGCACGCTCAGCAGACGTTCAACAGGGTCATGGACCAGCTCACCAATCCCATATCCAAGGACGATATCATGCGTTTCATCGATTTTTCGACGCTGGACGAGCGGCTGAAAAATCAAAAGACGATCACGATCGAGTTCCTCAACACGCAAAACCTATGGCTGCGCGGCAGATTGATCGCGTCGCAGCGCACAGCGGACGGGCGCGTCTCTCACGTCCTTTGGATGGTCGAGGACATCGACCAGGAGAAGCGCCGGCGCGACGCGCTGCTTGAGACTGTCACAAAGATGAACGAGCAGATATCGTCCGTCGCCAACGTCTACTTCTCCATGCACGACGTCGATCTGACAAACGATACCTTCTGCGAGCTGCGGACAGACGCGCAGCAGATCACTGACTTTGCCAATGACAGCATGGAGCACGCGCAGGCGACGATGTACGCCATGATGGATCAGACGGCAAGCGAGCAGTCCAGAGAGGCCGTGCGCGCGTTCATTGACCTTTCCACGCTGAGCGAGCGCCTGCAAAATACGAATACGGTGACCGAGGAGTTCCTCAGCTCCAAGGACATATGGTGCCGCACCCGATTTGTGGTGGCCAAGCGCGATCCGGACGGTACGATCACCCACGTTCTCTGGCTCGTCGAGGGCATAGACGAGGAAAAGCGGCGCAGGGACGCGCTGATCGAAAAGTCGGAACGCGCGCTGGCGGCGAGCGAGGCAAAATCCTCGTTCCTCTCCAATATGTCGCATGAGATCCGCACGCCGATCAACGCGGTTCTCGGTATGAACGAGATGATACTGCGCGAGAGCGACGATCAAAATGTCCTTGCCTACTCCGAGAGCATCAAAACAGCCGGAAGCACGCTGCTCGGCATCGTCAACGACATTCTTGACTTCTCGAAGATCGAAGCGGGCAAGATGGAGATCATCCCCGTCGATTACGACCTTTCCTCCGTTCTGAACGACCTTGTGAACATGGTGCAGACGCGCGCGGACGACAAGGGACTGATATTGAAGCTCGACTTTGACCATGATACGCCGAAGCTCTTGCACGGCGACGAGGTGCGCATCAAGCAGGTCATTACGAACATCCTCACGAACGCCGTGAAGTACACCGAAAAGGGCAGCGTGACCTTCTCGGCAGGCTTTGAGCGGATACCCGACGACGATGGCAGGGTATATTTGAACATCGCCGTCAGGGATACCGGCATCGGCATCAAGCCGGAGGACATGAAAAAGCTGTTCTCCGAGTTTGAGCGCATCGAGGAAAAGCGCAACCGCAACGTCGAGGGCACGGGCCTCGGCATGACCATCACAAAGCGCCTGCTGGAAATGATGGGGACGTCCCTCAGGGTGGAGAGCGTCTACGGCGAGGGCTCGACCTTTTCGTTCCGGCTGGAGCAGCGCGTCGTGAAGTGGGAGCCCCTCGGCAATTACGAGGAATCCTACCGCGCTTCGCTCTCGCAGCGCAAGAAGTCCGTCGCCAAGTTCTCAGCGCCGGACGCGGTGGTGCTTGTGGTCGACGACACGCCGATGAACCTTATGGTGTTCAAGAGCCTTTTAAAGCGCACCAATGTGCAGATCGACACCGCGGCGAGCGGCGACGAAGGATTGGCACTTGCATATGACAAAAAATATGATATTATTTTCTTGGATCACATGATGCCGGAGAAGGACGGCATCGAGACGCTGCACGAGCTGCGCGCGCGGGAAAAGGATCCGAATCGGGAAACGCCGACGGTCTGCCTGACCGCGAACGCGATTTCGGGCGCAAGAGAAAAGTATCTTGCCGAGGGCTTCGACGACTATCTGACCAAGCCCATCGACTCCGCGCGGCTGGAAGAAATGCTGATGCAGTATCTTCCGAAGGAAAAGCTGCGCGAGGCGCAGGAGGACGCAGCGGCGGAAGCGCCCGAAGCCGCCTCGTTCGCGCAGGGCGTCGACGGGCTTGACGCCGCCGCGGGAATAGCGAACTGTGGCAGCGAGGAGGCGTTCCGCGGCGCGGCGGAGCTGTTCTACCGCTCCCTCGGTGCGGACGCGGAAGCGATCGAGGGGTTCTGGCACGGAGGCGACCTCAAGAACTACACCGTCCGGGTGCACGCGCTCAAGAGCGCGGCGCGGACGATAGGCGCGGCGGAGCTCTCGGAAAAGGCAAAGGCGATGGAAGCCGCCGGCAACGCGGGAGATGCCGCGCTGATCGACGAAAAGACGCCGGAGCTTTTGGAGCTGTACCGCAGCTATACGGAAAAGCTGAAACCGCTCTTTGACAGCGCAG
>JAFZQQ010000423.1 GCA_017620315.1 Oscillospiraceae bacterium
CGAATGGATCATCGACGGCAATTACAGCAGGACTTACGAGGTGCGCATCCGCGCCTGCGATACGGTTTTCTTTCTGGACTACGGCGAGGACGTGTGTATGGCGGGAATACGGGAGCGTGTCGGCAAGGTGCGGCCGGATATCCCGTGGGTGGAGAACAGGCTGGATCCGGAGCTGGTGGAGCTGGTACGAAACTACCGCCGTGACAACCGCCCGGTCGTGCTGGAGCTGCTGAGCAAGTACAGTGACAGGGAAATCCACATCTTCCGCGGCCGGGAGGAGGCGGAAGCGTGGTTGCAAAGGGATTGAAAACGCGATGTTTCAAAAAGTAAACGATATCGCAAGCTGCGAGACCTTTGCCGGGATATACAACAGTGCGATCCTGCTCTTTGACGCGAAGGAGCGGGCTGATGCGACGGGCGATATATTCCTCGAACAGCTTCACAGTGACGTCAACTACATTTATTACGACGGCGATGGTACTGCGGCGGCTTTCTTTTCCTATCGGCAGCGTTCGGGCAACGCTTTTGAGCTCACGTCGCTGTATGTAAAAAGAGAGTGCCAGCGAAAGGGCGTCGGGCAGCGCTGCTGCTTATTTTTGGAAGAGCTGCTGCCCAAGGGGAGCACGCTGTATGTCGAGGTGTTGAAAAACGCGGCGTGGTCGATCGACTTTTATCACAAAATGGGCTTTGCGGATGTCGCCGACGGCGAAGCGGCAGCAAAACTCGGCATAAAGGCCAGCCCGTGGTCCGCGATTCTAAGGAAAGAACTATAATTTTGTACGAAAATATAAAGCTGTCTCACGGTGATGTGAGGCAGCTTTTTTGACAGCCGAAGCGTTATCGTTCGTCGGAAATGATGTGTTTGATCTCGCGGCACGGCTTTTTAAGCTCCGTTTTGAAGAAAACCGGATAGATTGTCTTATCCGTGTCAAACGGTACCCACTCTATTGTTTCGGGGTATCCGTCGCCGGTGGCAGAGCGGCAGAGGGGTTCAAAGTCATCGGGCGTCTTCATGTAATAGAAAAAGCACAATTCATAGATCTGCCGCCCGATATTGTCCCCCAGCGTGCCGTAGAAATAGTTCTCGTGAACGAATCCAAGCCGGTCGATCTCCATCGAAACGCCCAGCTCCTCCCTTACCTCGCGCACGATCGCCTGCTCTGAGGTCTCGCCGACCTGGATGCGCCCGCCGACGGAGTAATACCAATCGTCCCGACTGTTTTTCACCATCAGCACCCGGTCACCTTTTGTGATGATCGCTCCAACACGGAGATTGACCACGCCGTCGCCCACCCGTACCGTGATATCGCTGCCCATTTTCCCGCTCCTCCCGCATTGCAGATTTCTCTTGACAAATTCCTTTATTCGACTATAATCGAATAATACAATAATCGAACTTATTTGTCAAGAGGAGGCAAACATGGAACGTCAATATACGAGGCTGGATGAAGCGAGAAACATAATTGACCCGATCATCAAAGAAATAAGAGACGAAGAATCCAAGCGAGGAGCTTATGTACATTTATACGGCGTAGGGCTCATAGCGTCATGGATTGCATTAAAGCGCGGACATTCGCGGGAAATTGCCGAATTGGCAGAAATAGCCGGGATGCTGCATGACCTTTTGAAATATGTGGACAGAACGGAAGACGGCGACGACCATGCACATAAGTGTGCGGATTATGCAAGAGAATACGTGCTGAAGCGTTTGACGAGCTTTACGGGCGAAGAACTCGATATGATTTATTCCGGGATATACAATCACATGGATAAGCATATTAAAGGTCACTGGTTTGACGAAATCATAAAAGACGCGGATGCGGCACAGCACGCATTAAGAAATCCTGCGGAAGATTACTTCTATCAGGTACCGAGGTTTCAACAGGTTTTAACTGAACTCTTATGACCGGCCCGAATTGGCGGCAGTCTCAGAAACGAGGCTGCCGTTCGTTTCTTTTTGGCGGTTGATTTACCGGCTTAATGGCCTTGCCCGCTCTGATACGCTTTGCAAAGAGGCGCAAAGCTCCCCTTGCTTACGAGCAGCAGCCGATGCTCGCCCTCCGCCGGAACCGTCAGGCCCAGTGAGGAAGGTGCCGCGCAGAGCGCGTCCGCGTCAAGCGTTTTGCATTGCAGCGCGCTCAGTCTGCCGCACGCGTCATACTCCGCAAGGATCAGCACCGAGCCCTGGGGCGCCGTGACTCTGCCGCCCGCGAGCGAGGGGGCGAGCCACTTCGCGTAAAGCGTTCCGTCGCCGGTCGAGCCCTCGGGAATGCAGGTCATGGGCTTGCCGTTCAAGCCGGGGTTATCATACCAGCCACCGAAAACGCTGCCCGTCCTGACCGGGGCGTTGAGCTCAGCTCCGTTTATCGCGTCATAGCCCGCGGGGTTGCCTGCGCCCTCCGGCAGCGCGCCGCCGTCATAATCGTATGTAATTCCGTACACCCGCGTGTAGGCATGCACATAATCCACATAGAAATGCGCGGGCAGCTGCGTTTCGTCGATGTCGCCGCCCCAGGTGCCGAACTCGGCGGATATGACCAGATCGCAGGGAACGGCGCAGGTCCCGTCTCCGTATTTTTCCTCGCTGCCGGGGAAGTCAAAAAGGAGACAGTCCTCGTCGGTTCCGTCCAGATAGAGGCGGTAGCCGTCCTGATCCCACTCATACCAAAGCTCATGGTACTCGTCGAAAAAGCCTTTATCAACGTGCGTCAGCTCACAGCAGGACTTCAGCTCCTCGCCATAGCCGTCCCAATGCACGCTCATGCACAGCTCTCCCGGCTTTGGCACGATCTCGACGATGTCCAGCTCCGCGCCGTCCGTTGCGCCGCTGCCGACCGAGCCCTCCTCCATTCTGTCGGTATACAGCCAGAACGCGTACCAAAGTCCGTCGGCGTATTCCATCTTGAAACGCATGTGATAAAGGCCAAAGGTCTGCTCATAGGCGCTTCTGGAGCGGAGGCCGCCGCTGATCGGCGTTCCGTCCTCCGCAACGGCGCAGGTGATAACGAGCTTCCCGTCCTCCACCGTGCTGCACGCGTTTCGCCATTCGCCTCCGGCGTCCTGACGCTCCATCTCGGGACAGTACGACCATTTACCGAAGTCCAGATAGTCGAATTCATCTATCAGCGTGGGCGTATATGTCCTGCCGTTGAACACGATATACCCGGAGGCGTTCCCCGCCGCAAGGGGCGCGCAGACGAGTATCGCAACAGCCGCCAGCGCGATCATTCCGTATTTCACCGTTTTCATACGCAGCCGCCTCTCCATCATTTTCAGCGCCGCTGTTGACGGGCGCTTATTCACGTATTCAAAGCCACTTCTTCTTTTTGAAGAACACCAGGCTTATGACGACTATGGCTATGCTGACGGCAATTACGGCCGGATAGCCAAAACGCGATTCCAGCTCCGGCATATAGCGGAAGTTCATTCCGTACCAGCCCACAATGAGCGTGAGGGGCATGAAGATCGTCGTGATGACCGTCAAAAGCGTCATCGTTCGGTTCTGGCGCACCTCAAGCTGCGCATTGTAGAGATCCCGAACCTGCATGGTGTGGTCGCGCAGCGACACCGCGGAGTCATGCCGCCGCGTCATTCTGTTCATAAACAGATGTATATAGCGAAGGTTCTTTTCGCGGAAAAACCCGTTCTCGTTTTCCTCGAGCTCCTGCGCCATATCAAGTATCTGCTCATAGTGCACCAGCAGCTCGCGGATGTCGCTGCGGATTTTATTGACGCGTACCATGTCCCGCTGCTCTTCCGACGCCAGTATCTCGTCCTCGATCCTGTCGAGCTCCGTTTCATAGCGCTCCATAATGGGAAGATCGGGCTCTACGATCTGCTCCAGAAAGTCATACAAAAACCGTTCCAGACTCGGCTCGCGCCAGCGCTTCGTCCGTCGGATCGCCTCGATCATCTCATTCACCTTGCCGGTGTCGTCGATAAAAACGACGCCCTTTTCGTCGAGCGCGAACGCAAAGCGATAATCTCTCTCCGTCAGAGCCTTCCGGTCCGGTATCTGAAACGTGCCGGTCAGCGAATCGAAGTTGACCTCCGCTTTGGTGTTGTGGATATTGCCGGCGTCCGGCTCCATCTCTATCCCCATATCGAAGCGGTCGCGCTCCCGCTGCCACTCCGGAGTGGTCAGAACCGCGACGTACTGGCGTTCGGTCTGGCGGTGCAGCTCCTCAGAAGAGCATGGCATGATGCTCTCTTCCAACAGATAGTAGCCCATCTTTTTTCCTCCCGGTGAGTTTTCCGAAAACAGCTCGGGCCTTTCGCGCTTAACGGCAAAACCGTATCCCTCACAAAAACGTCAAAAGCCCCTTCAAGGCCCGCTCATAGTCGTCGTTGATCAGCGTCACCGGCAGACCGTATCGCTCGCAGCCGGAGAGCACCA
The DNA here is from genome assembly GCA_017620315.1 of Oscillospiraceae bacterium. Lineage (GTDB taxonomy): Bacteria > Bacillota > Clostridia > Oscillospirales > Oscillospiraceae > Hominicoprocola. The sequence goes on from JAFZQQ010000423.1 coordinate 4,397, forward strand.
TGCGGTTGTCGCGCTTCAAGCCCTCGACCGTACATTCCTCGTTCAGCCGCGTCTCGACGTCCGAGGCGTGGCACACGATCTCGTCAAAATGCGCGTCGATGTAGGCTTCGGTCATGGCAAGGCAGATAAAGCGCATCTCGGCAAGATACCGCCCGTCAAAGTCCGAGCGCCAGCTCAGCGGGATGTAGCAGCCCTCGACGATAAGGTTCTGCCGGTTCTCAACGGCGGTCTTCACCATCTCGCGCACAATGGGCCAGAGGTACTCCGTCAGCGCCTCATCGTCCTCCGGCGTCAGCGTCGTGCAGCCGCTGCGGATCAGGCCCATCTTCAAATGGTCGATCGAGAGATACGGATATTGATACCTCTCCAACAGCTTCTGCGCGAGCAGAGTCTTGCCCGTATGCGTCGCGCCCGTGATCAGAATAATCATATCAATGCAGTTGTCACAGCGCCTTTTTCAAAAAATACTTGGTCAGTTTGGGGTCTGCGCTGCTGCGGATAAACTCCACCGTATATCCGAGCTTTTTATAAAACTCCGGCGCCTGAAAGCCGAATGTCGTGAGCGTTATCACATCGTAGCCTTTACCCCTGTAGCAGTCCTCGACCGCGCCGACAAGCCGTTTTCCCAATCCGCTTCTTCTGTGGCTTTCGGCAACGATCAGATCCCCTATGTGGACTTCGTTGTAATAAGCTCTTCCCGTAATCGCTCCAACGATATTTCCCTCGCCGTCTTCGGCGGCAAAGCAGTATTCGTCATAGTTGAGAACCACATCGTTCTGCTCGCCGTAGCGTGTAAACTCGACATGGATAAAATCGCCGACGGCTTCGTCCGCTTCATTGACGCGTTTGATGACCAAATCCATTTGACAGCCTCCAATTTGTTTTCCTCTGCGGCTTTCCCGGTTCCGTGCCGCTCGCCCGTCCCCCGGGAATATCAAAAAGCTCCTTGTTCATTCCTCTTTTTCAGAGAATTCTTCCTCAGTCATCACCGGGACGTCCGCGTTCAGCAGCATCTGCGCAAACACGCCGTTGCCAGGAACGCGCGTGCCGGTAAAGCTGCCGTCGTAGATTTCGCCCTTGCCGCAGGACGGGCTGCGCGCCTTTAAAACCGCGCCCGTGCAGCCGTGCTCGCGGCAGATCGCCATGGCGCGCTCCGCGCCGCTGACGAACTGCTCCGTCACGTCCTCGCCCTGTCTGTTCACGATGCGTCCGCCCGGCTGCAGCTCGCTCGGCGTGCGCGGCGTCGGCAGACCGCCGAGCACCTCCGGACAGACCGCGACGGCCTCGCCCGCCTCGACCAGCGCGCGGATCTCCGGCACAAGGTTGTCCTTCCCGTCATAGCGGCAGGCAGCGCCCGCGAGACATTTGCTGACGACAAGCATCACAGCCACACCGAGGCGTCCCTGCCGGAGCCAAGCTCAAAGTGGTATTTCGCGATGCCGAGATCGACCTTGCTGAAAAAGCCGAGTCCGGCCCTGGCGGAAACCTTGTCGCCGTGCAGCGTGAACAGAAACTTCTGCTGATTCACCGCCGTCGGCGCAAGCAATGCCGCTTCGACGCCCTTTTCAAACCACTCCGGCGCGGCCGAAGCGCAGCTGACTTCGGCGGCGGTCTTCGATTTGCGCGCCGCGCCCTGCGTCGTTCCATAGCCTATGGCGATCACGAGCGCGAGCTTTTCGCCCGCGTCCACGTGAAAGGTGTCCGGTATCTTCTTAAACGTCAAGCCGACCCAGCAGGTATTCAATCCCAGCGACTGCGCCGCAAGCACAAGCTTTTCACCGTAGTACCCGCACAGCTCGTCCAGCCTCGGGCTCTTTTTCCCGACCAGCGCGAGGTAGTTTTTGACGCCCGAAAACCTGCCATAGTGTGCCATGGCGCTGTCAAACGCCATCGGTTCGTTCCGCACGAGCTGAATGTGCAGCCCGCTTTCGCGGTTGCACGCGTCGATCAGCGTTTCAAGCTCCCGGAGCGTATCGCCCTCGATGGGCCTCGCCGTGTAGCTGCGCACCGAATGCCGTGCGCGCATCGCTTCCATCATGTCCATAGCGTTCCTCCCGCAATATTGCTTCTTTCCAGATATCGAACCGGCTTCCCGTGCGCCTTTGCGTACTCGATCTCCGAGCGCGTGCTCGAGCCGATATAGCCGCCGACGTTGATGACGAAGATCTCGTCCGCCATGTCGATCTTGCGCTTGTGCATGTCGTCGAGCATCTCCTTGGTTCTGGTCAGCGTGTCCTCCGACATGCCCTCCCAGACCTCGCTGTCGCCGGAGTGCCCGAAGAGGCCTACGCTGATGACGATATTGCCCTCCAGCGTCAGGCGCTTCTGCGCCTCCGCAAAAGCGTCCTTGAACCGGGTGCTCCCGCAGAGGGTGACGACCTTGTAATTTCCGACCATAGCTTTCCCGTTTCGGCGCCTTGCCCGCCAATGCGCCGAAGCCCTTTCCGCTCATTAAAAATCGTACCGCACGATGGCGCAGTTTTTCACGCCGAAGGCAGAGAACGCCTCGTTGTCCATTTCGTGGAAGTAGGACTCGACAATGCGCGCGATACCGTTGTGCGCGACGAGGATGTATGTTTTGTCCTGCTGCGCCTTGAGGTCGTCGAGCAGATTGTAGATGCGCTGCGCGACCTGAAGCATGGACTCGCCCGTGCCGAAGCGGCTGGCGCAGTCCTTCTTGGCCTCGTGGAACTCGCGCCCGTCGCGGGGCGTGGACTCATAGCGTCCGAAGTTCTGCTCGATGAGCCGCTGCTCCGCCTTCGCCGGGATGCCGGTGATCTCCGAGATGTGCCGCGCCGTGTCCGCCGCGCGGCAGAGTGGGGAATAGAGGATCTCGTCCGCCGTCAGCCCCTGCTCCGCGAACCTTTTGCCGGTCTCGATTGCCTGTTGATGTCCCTTCTCCGTCAGAGCGATGTCCGTCGCGCCGCAGATCTTGTTTTCCACGTTCCACACGGTCTCGCCATGGCGTATAAAGTAAAAATATCCCATAATTGCCAGTCCTTGAATACTGAATTTAAATGCGCTAAAGAATCGTGATCTCCGCCGTGCTTCAAGACGCCGGCGCGGCTTCGGCGTTCTTTTTCGTGACATAGATATGACCGACCCCAAACAAAGCGGCAAAAGCCGCAAGCAGCCAATGCCGAAGCAGCAGCCCGCTCATAATGAGAGCGGCAGCCCGCGCGCGTCGTTGAGACTGCGGCAGATGGCGGTACAGCTCTCTCGGTCAGTCCGGTCATTTATGGCGACCTTGCCCGGAGAACGGGCAGCGCTTCCCGATGCACTGATTGTTCTGCGCGGAGCGCGTGCAGACGATCTCCGGCTTCTCCATCTCAACGCCGAGGTGCTCCCTTGCAAAATCGACCGCCGCGAGGACGGAGAGGTACGAATCGCGCTTGCAGCAGCGCGGCCCGCCGACCTCCGCGATGGCGCCGAGCGATTTTGCGGTCATGCGGTGCGACAGCGCGAACGGCTCCACAGACAGCGGCGTGGAGCCTGAGACGATGGACACGAACATCCCGGAGCTGACGCCCGCGCCGCAGGCTCCCCAAAAGCCGCAGGCCCCGCCGGGGACGCTCTTCCCGCGGTTCATCATCTCGCGCAGCGCTGCGTCCAGATCGAGCTCGCCGCCCGCGTTTTTGTACGCGGTCAGCAGCGCCGCGCCGACCATGACGTGATGCTCCGGCCCGTGCATGTGGCAAAA
>JAFZQQ010000424.1 GCA_017620315.1 Oscillospiraceae bacterium
GATCATGCCGAGGCTCAACGCGCGATATGGGCAGATATTCGAAATCGTTTTTCCCGGTTTCGACCGCGGCGCTGCCGAACAGCGCCTCAAGGCCGGTGCCGAGTCCTTTTCCCGCCATTTTGTCACCTCATTTTCTCTGTAAGGCGGTCAGCTCCCGTTTCTCCGGAGCACCTCCCTGCCGAGCTCGGCATACGCCTTCGCCCCGCGTGAGGCCGCGTCGTACGCCAAAACCGGCATACCGTGGCTCGGCGCCTCGGAAAGACGCACGTTCCGCGGTATCACAACGTTATATACCTTGTTTTTGAAGTATTTTTTGACCTCTGCCGCAACCTGCGCGGAGAAATTAGTGCGCGAATCGTACATGGTGAGGAGCACGCCCTCGATCTCAAGCGCGGGATTCATGCGCTTTTTGACCATTCTTATCGTAGTCATGAGATCGGACAGGCCCTCAAGCGCGTAATACTCGCACTGTACTGGTATGAGCAGCGTGTCCGCGGCGCAGAGGCCGTTCAGCGTGAGCATTTCGAGCGAAGGCGGGCAGTCGATGAGTATGTAGTCGTAGCTGTCGCGCACCTGCGCGAGCGCGTCGCGCAGGACGTATTCGCGGTTATCGCGCATAACGAGCTCGACCGCGGCGCCCGCAAGAGTCCGGTTTGCCGGCAGCAGGTCGCCATAGGGCGTGGCGATCACAGCCTCTGCCGCCGTGTTTTCGCCGGAGAGGACAGTATAAATGCTGGTTTCAAGGGCATTTTTGGCGACGCCCATGCCGGAGGTGGCGTTTCCCTGCGGATCGAGGTCGCAGAGGAGCACCGACTTCCCCGCGTTTTTGAGCGCGCAGCACAGGTTGACGCACGAGGTCGTTTTGCCGACGCCGCCCTTCTGATTTGCCAACGCGATGATCTTTCCCATTGTTCGCCCCCGCTGAATTGCTGGACTAATTATATCACACGGCAAAGCGATTTCAAGGAAAATTTGCGAAAACGCGCCCTTTCCGCGCGGCTGTGGAGAGAAAATGTTTCACGTGAAACATTCGCGTTTCACGCCAGCCGGACGTATGCCGCGGAGCGCTCCGCGCACGCATATATATTATATTGATAGACCGCGGCCGGAATCAATTGGAAAATTTTTACAAAATGCGGCAGAAACGCCGATATTCCGGCAAAATTCGACGTGCGGCGCGATCAGCTCAAAAGCATGGCGATATCGGAGACCTTGAGCTCCGGCTGCAGGGCGAGGTTTATCCCGCAGCCGATGAGCCTGCCGAGATCGGCTGCGCGCGAGTCTATTTCACGCGGGGTGACGATCATGCCGCCGCCTGCCGGAGCGAGCTTTTCCGGATCGGGCGGCTCCCCGCCCGACTGCTCTATCAGATCGGCGGCGAGCGTGGCGGCGTCGACGACGGTGGGCGCGCCGATGCAGATGACCGGTATGCCGAGCGTCTCGCGGTTTATCGCCGACCGGCTGTTCCCCACCCCGGAGCCCGGGACGATGCCTGCGTCCGTGAGCTGCAGCGTCCGACACAGGCGCGAGGGACTGCGGGAGGCGAGCGCGTCTACGACGATGACCCGCCCGGGGCGCAGTTTTTCCGTGACGGCGCGGATCATCTCCGCGCTCTCGACTCCGGTGGAGGCGAGAACGCCCGTCTCAAGGACGGAGACGCTGCGCAGAGCGCCGAAGCGGTCCGGTATCTGGCGCACGAGATGGCGCGTCGCCAGCGTCTGGCGCATCGCGCGGGGGCCTATGGAATCGGGCGTTATTGCGTCGTTGCCAAGCCCCGCGACGAGGACCGTCTCGCCGCCGCGCAGGGCGAGAAGGCTTGATAACTCCTCCGAAAGCGCCTTTGCGCAGCGGGCAAAGGCGTCCTCCTCGCGGTCGAGGTACTGATCGATTTCCATCGTGACGTACGTCCCGACGGGCTTTTCGAGCGCATTCGACCCGTCTTCATTTAATATACGCACCTCCGTGACGGGGAAGCCGCCTCGTTCGCGGTTTTCCGCCTTCACTCCGGGGAGCTCCGTCGTCTCGCCGGCGCTCTCGCGCCAGAGCTCGTGCGCCTCGAGCGCGAGGTCGGTCCTTTTTGCTGTCATATCTGCCTCCGTTTCCCCGCGGAGATAAGCCGCGGGCGGCGTTTTTGCATAGTATGCCCGCCGGCGCGCGAAATACTGTCCCAAAAAGTTATATAAAATGCAAAAAAGCTCTTGATTTTTGATTTTGCTGATGCTAAAATTATCTTCCGCACAGATGTAGACGTTATTTCTGTGACTTTATAGGAGGAGGTGGCTAATAGAATGCCCAATATCAAATCTGCTGAGAAGAGAGTCCTTATCGGCAAGCTTCGCAACGAGCGCAACAAGGCGGAGAAGTCCAGGATGAAGACCAACCTTAAGAAGTTTGACGCGGCGGTGGCCGAGGGCAACCGTGAAGCAGCCGAGAGCGCCTATAAAGTTGCTGTCAAGTCCGTTGATCACGTGGCGTCCAAGGGGATCATCCACAAGAACAATGCTGCTAACAAGAAGAGCGGCATGGCTGCGCGTCTCAACGCAATGGATAAATAAGCGTTACAATCTATAAATATCAAGGGCGGACGTTTTGAGCAGATGTTTCGCGAGAATCCCGGGCAGGGTTTTATTCTTGCGTCTGTTCAAAAGGTCCGCCGAACGCGTATATGGGAAGACCGAACGCGTTTGGGGCGTCCGCCCGCGGCAAAAGAAAGAATCGAGAGGGGAGTATTGAAATGGGTGAGACAAAGACCCGCTCAGCAAAGGGCGGAAACAAATGGATATCCGCCGCGATACCCGCGCTGCTGCTCCACTGCAGTATCGGTACCGTGTACTGCTGGGGAACGTTTTCAAAAGAGATAGGCGAGTACATTTACGGTGTCGGCAATTATCAGGCGCACGCCGGAGCGGTCCAGTGGGCGTTTTCGCTGGCCATATTCTTCCTCGGCATGTCGGCGGCCTTCGCGGGACGGATGGTCGAGAAGAACATCAAGCGCTCCTCGCTCCTCTCCTGCGTCTGCTTCACCGTCGGCATGCTCGGCACGGGCCTTTGCGTCC